>CAYVVR010000069.1:0-11577 GCA_964454655.1 uncultured Planctomycetaceae bacterium
GTCCCAGCCCGAACAATCCTTGGCCTTGGTTGAACCAGTCGGGCCACAAGAAACTCCAGTTGAACAGCATGTCGGGAGCAGCTAGGTTCGAGCACCAACGAATGGCCTCCGAGAACAACGGAGATTGTCGAAGCTCGACATCGATGGCCAACGCCTTGTACAACCCGAAGAAGATCGGGATTTGAATGAACATCACCAGGCAACCGGAAAATGGGTTGAAGTTGTGCTTACGCCACAACTCTTGCATTGCCCGGTTACGTTCTTCCATGTCTTTGTAGGTTTCTTGAATCCTCTTGATTTCAGGCTGCAATTCCCGTTGCTTGATCATGTTCAACGTTTGTTTGCGGCTGATCGGGAACATGCAGCCTCGAACGAGTACCGTCAACAGGATGATGGCCAGCCCGTAGTTGAAGACCAAGTAGTCATGGAAGAAATGCAACAGCCGGCTCATCGGTTGGGCCACGAACCAGAACCAACCGTACTGGACGAGCCCGTTCAAATCGTATGCGGCTAAGAGGTCTTGTCGTTTCGGACCGATGAAGACGCGATAGCTGTGCGCGAATTTCTCTCCGGGGGCGAGTTCCTTCGAAATGCTCGTCAAACGGCAGGAAGTGTTCGTCAGGTGGAGCAGCTTTTGGTTTGCCGGGCCGACCTGTAAGGGTTGGGCTTCGGTGAACCATACGTCTTCAAGGGTTTTCTTTTGCGGTAGAAGAATCGCCGAAAAGTATTGCGCATCGACGCCGATCGCGGTGAGATGGTCGACGTCGTCTTTCCACGGAACTCCCCAATCGTTTTTTGCGATCTTGTGGCAAGAAAGCAGTTGCGGGGTCGAATCGCCCAGTTTGAACGCGATGTCGCGCAGACCGACCGCCCCCCAGCTATTGCTCATCTTGCGGGCATACCAAAAACCTTCCGTCGGCAGGCCGGTCGGCCCGTCGAGTTGATAGGCCACGGTATGCTTTCGGTCGTCGAGATTGCGAATTTCGATGTCGAGCGTCAGGTGGTAATCACCGTGGTCGCCGTCGTCGCGGTCTTCAGCCGCCACCGTCGCAAGTCGGTATCGCTTGAGCATGACGAGCTTAGCCTTGGGGAAGTACGCGGCGAATACCGCTTCGTCACGCGGTTCGACAGAGGGAGCGGGCGAAGATGACGGCCACGTCGTCGGATCATCGGGATCGGCGTCGCCGCTGAGCAGATACCAATCGGCATAACGCAGATCAATTCCGGCGAGTTCGACGTCTAAATCGGGCGGAGGAAGCGTGATGTCGGGAGATTCGCTCGCGTTTTCTTCCGCATTCTTCTCTGCGGCTTCCCGAATCGACTGTTGCAACTTCAGCAGGCTCTGGTCGTCGATTTCGGCGAACGTCGTCAAGAACGACAACGGATCGTTTCCTTCCGGCCGGATAACCGAGAGCGGTCGCCGACGGAGAACGGCCGTCGTTTCCGATTCCTTGCCGTTGCGTCGGTAGCGAATGGTGACCTCTTGGCCGGGCACGGTTTTCCGCAGAATTGCGTCGAGGGACGACCGGCCGACCACTTTTTGGCCGTCGACCGAGACGATCACGTCACCCGGTTGCAATCCGGCATCGGCAGCCGGCGTGCCGGGGCCGACCACTCGCACGCGGAACCCGTTGCTGCGGATATCGCCGTCGTCTCCCAGTTCTCCCAAGTAACCGCTTCGGTCTTCCAAGTCGAGGTATTTTCGGCTCGAAAACTCGACTCGCTCGACGGCTGCACCGCGGCTGGTGAGCGTAACGAGCATCCGGTACGGCCCGTTCGTTTCGAGTGAGCCGAGGGTGATCATCGCCTCGGGAGCAGGCGGGAGTTCAGGCTCGGGAGTTTCCGCGGGTTCCGTTGCGGCGACTTCCGGCGTTTCGGCGGGTTCGTTTTCGGGCTCGGATGTTGCTTCCGCCGAAGTTTCCTCCGCCTGTTCGGTCGGTTCGGTCGCCTCCGTTTCGGTAGCGACGGTTTGCGGTTGTTCTTTTGGCGGGAAAAACTGGGCCAGGATGTAGGGGTAAATGAGCATCAAGGCCATCATGATGCCCAAAAACGTAAAATATCGCGGTCCGAAGGTGGACCGATCGTCTTCCATCAGGTTTCGCATGGTCGTATCGTCGAATCGAGTTTTGGGAACTGCGATTTGCGGTCAGAAATAATAGCGGTTTAGTAGGCGATGTTTCGGACAAGCCGGAACCGAGACGGGATCGGTCTCGCACGCCGTTCGGCGAAAGGAAGTCGCGGACGCTCGTTGCCCAAATCTACCTCACTACGGCGCACAACTTCGCACGGTGTCGGCGATCGCGACAATCCCCCCATTTTCCGAGATTCGGCGTAACTTGCAATGCCGAACGGGGTTTCGGCGGCCGTTCTCGGGAGAAAAGCAAGGGCGAGTACAGTGGAACGGCGGGCTATTGGCCCAGGCGGAGACGATCTCCCAGATAGTTATCCAGTTCGGGGGTGGCGTAGATTTTGCGGGCGGTTTCCTGAAAATCGTATTCCACGCGGCGGAATTCGACCGTCTTGCCGTCATAAATCACATAGCATGCGCGAGGATCCTCGTCTCGCGGTTGGCCTACCGAGCCCACGTTGATCATCAGCTTTCCGTTGTTGGTAATGTCGAATCGGTAATCGACTTCGTCGGGGCTGATGAATTGGCGATCTTCGGTGAAGATGCCCGGCACGTGCGTGTGTCCCTGGAACGAACACCGTTCGATCAGGGAAAACAGCTTGTCCATCTTGGTTTGTTCGTAGATGTGTTCCGGAAAGACGTATTCGTTGAGGGGATTTCGCGGCGATCCGTGGACGTAGATATCGGGGCCTTCGCGGTGAATGCGAGGCAACTCGCCCAAGAAATCCCATCGCTGAAACGCGGTAGCCGAGCCGTCTGTCGGGTTTTCAAGCCGTTCTCGCGTCCAGAAGATGGCCCGCTCCGCGGCTTGATTGAATCCTTCCGGGTCGAACAGTGCGCCTTGATCGTGATTGCCCAACAGGCATACCTTGCACTTCATGACCCTATCGATGCATTCGCCCGGATTCGGGCCGTAGCCGACGATATCGCCTAGGCAGTAGATTTCCTCCACCCCTTGTTCTCGAATGTCGTCCAATACTGCCGTGAGGGCTTCGAGGTTGGCGTGGATGTCGCTGATGATTGCTCGCTTGACCATATAAGACGGTACCGTCGTTTTGGGGCGACAACATACAAAAACACTCCCACTCCGCACATTCGAGGGCGACATCCCCCTTTTAGGGATATGCCGTGTACGACGGCGCAGCCGCGATGATGACGGAGCGAGATGTGTCCGATTGCAGTAAGTTCTTTGATAGTTTATGCTTGTGAATTTCAGTGGTCAAGTTGCCCCGGCGCGAGGGATCGTTGGCGATGCCGCAACGAGTGCCCATCCGCCGGTTCTGGTGAACGATCGAAAGGAGTGGCGTCGTGCGCATCGTGGCGGTCGAAACGTCCCACAAATTGGGGGAAATTGCGGCGTTCGACGGTGAAACGTGCGTGGAACGCCGTCCGTTTCCTTCCGACAAGAAGACGACCGCCGCTTTTGCGACCGAGTTGGATGGCCTGCTTCGTCGTTTGGGGTGGACGCCGACGCAAGTCGAGGGGATCGCCGTCGGCATCGGGCCCGGATCGTTCACCGGTGTGCGGATCGGTATCGTCATGGCGAAGGCATTCGCGTATGCCACGGGCGCGCAAGTCGTCGGCATCGATTCCCGGGACGGGCTGGCTGCCACAGTCGATCCGCATGTGGCAAAACTGTGTGTATTGGTCGATGCCCAGCGAGGCGATGTCGTCGGGCGTCGGTACCGTTGGAATGCGCAAACCGATCGTTGGGAAGCGGTCGGCGATATCCCGTTGACTCCGTTGAACCAAGCCTTGAATGGGCTCGATTCCGACGAAACGATCGCGTGTCCGAGTGCCGAGCGGTTTCGCAAACGGGATCTTCGTGGGCTCAATTGGTTGCCGGAAGATGCGGCACGCCCCTCGGCGGTCGGCGTGGGCCGATTGGCCATCCCTCGCTTGGTTGCGGGCGAGGTCGATTCTCTGTGGACACTCGCGCCGCTGTATCATCGACCCAGCGCCGCAGAGGAAAAACGGATGGCCGATCCGTCTTGATTCCCGCGAGCAAACGGTATTCAGGACAAGCGGCTCTCGCCTGCTGATCGAACCGTTACGACTCGGCGACCAATGCCAAGGATTCTTCGGCGGCAGCTAGTGTTTGCCGTATCTCGTCGTCCCGGTGGCAGGTCGAGACGAACATGGCCTCGAATTGGCTGCACGGGAGGTAAATGCCCCGATCGAGCATCGCGTGGAAGAAACGGGCGAAACGCTGTGTGTCGCATGCCGAGGCACTTTGCCAATCGGTGACCGGCGATGCCGAGAAAAACAGCGTCAGCATCGAGCCGCAACGCGATACGTGTCCGGCAACGTTTGTCTTCGCGAGAGCTTGGGTTAGTCCGTCGGCGAGACGGCCGGCCGCTTCGTCCAATGCCGGGTACGGGTTGCCATCTCGCAAGGCGCGTAATGCGGCCGTACCGGCCGCCACCGCCAACGGATTTCCGCTGAGCGTTCCCGCCTGAAAGACTTTGCCGGCGGGCAACACGTGATCCATGATTTCCTTCCGACCGCCGTAGGCGCCGACGGGCAGCCCTCCCCCGATGATTTTGCCGAGCGTCGTCAAGTCAGGGGTGATGCCGAACAGTTGCTGGGCACCGCCGTACGCGACACGAAAGCCGCTCATGACTTCGTCGAAGATGAGCACGGCCCCGGCTTCGTGCGTGAGCTTGCGCAACGTCGCTAGAAATTCATGCGAGCCCGGCACGCAGCCCATGTTGCCGGCGACCGGTTCGACGATGACCGCGGCAATGCGGTCCCCCATCCGGCGGAAGCAATCTTCGGCCGCCGTCGGATCGTTGTACGGTAGGACGACGGTGTCCTGCGCCGTACCGGCCGTTACGCCGGGAGAATTGGGAACGCCGAGCGTTGCGGCCGAGCTTCCTGCGGCGACCAGAAGGCTATCGACGTGGCCGTGATAACAGCCGGAAAATTTCACGATGACGTCTCGGCCGGTGTAGCCGCGCGCCAGTCGGATGGCGCTCATCGTCGCCTCGGTCCCCGAATTCACGAGTCGAACTTTTTCGATCGAGGGGACGGCTTCGATGACCAGTTCGGCCAACTCGTTTTCGGCTTCGGTCGGCGCGCCGTAGCTGGTTCCGCGGGTCAGCGCGTCACGGAGGGCCTCGACGATCGCCGGATGATTGTGGCCGAGAATCATCGGCCCCCACGAGGCGACATAGTCGATGTAGCGGTTCCCGTCGACGTCGGTCAAGTAGGCCCCTTCGGCGGAGGCGATCACGACAGGATCACCGCCGACGGCCCCGAACGCCCTGGCCGGGCTGTTGACGCCGCCGGGCATCAACTCGCAGGCACGGCGAAAGATTTCGCGGCTACGACGATAACGATCCGACGTTGCTTCCATCGAGTGCCGGCTCCTTTTGTGCGAAAGCTGCCGAGGTCGATCACGAGGGCGCGGCGACCAAAATCGATTTTCCGAGTGGTTTGGGCCGCCGGTATTGGGGGATTGTACGCACACGATCGCTCGGCGCAAAGGTGCGCCGATGCGCTTCGATTCGTGCTCGATCCGGCGGTGTCGCGATACAATGAACAAGAACGCGCGACGCATTTGTTGGGAGTAATGACAGGCTGTCGCCGGTGATCGAGAGGACGACGAAGATGGTTCGGGTACAGCTTCCGCGTTTCTTGGCTGAAGTGACCGGCGGATGCCGGGAAACAACCGTCGAGGCCTCGACGCTCGAAGAGGTTTTCTCGGCGCTCGAAGAGCGGTTTCCCGGCATTTTGGCCAAGATTCAAGACGGCGACACTTGGACGCCGGTCGTCGTGCCAACGATAAACGGCGTGGTACCGCCGGAAGGGTTGGCTGCTTCCATTCCTGATGACGCCGAGGTATGCCTCTTGCCTTCTTTCGGCGGCGGTTGACGATGCGCATGCCGAGGGGGCGATCGAAGCACGACGCGCTGGTGCAATTTCGAGATCAGCCGCCGGTTGCCCGCGGATCGCGGTGAGCGCGAATCGCTTCCCAAATCGTCTTTGTCGCGGGCGACGGATATTCGCGGAACAATTTCTCGGCCAGCGAAGCGGCTTCCTCCCATTTGCCGCGATCGACGAGAACAAAGATTAACGCTTGTCGCGTTTGCGCATCTTGTGGTGCCAATTGAGCGGCCTTGCGCAACGCGGTCTCGGCGTCTTCCAGTTCTTTCAGGTGCTGAAGCATTAGGCCCAAATTGTAGAACACGCGGGGATTTTGCGGCATCAAGCGAGCGGCTTCGCGTAGCATGTCGGCCGCTTCTTGCATGCGGGCGGGATTTTCGGCCAGCAACAGCCCGAGGGAAAATCTCGCTTCGCCGTTGTCGGGTGCTTTTTCGATGAGTGTTCGGAAACTCGCTTCGGCTTCGTCGTAGCGGCCTTGGCGATAGTACAGTCGGGCTAGGTTGTCCCAGGCCGGTAGAAAGTTCGGATCGTGTTCGAGCGCTGCTTTCAGTTCTCGTTCCGCTTCGTCGAAACGGCCCAAGTCGGCATAAAGCAGGCTCAGGTTGTTCCGGGCAGGAAGGAAATCGGGATCGATGCGAACCGCATGACGGTACTCTTCGACGGCCTTGTCGGGTTTGCCCAGCGCCAGGTACAAGACGGCCAAGTTCACGTGTGAGCCGGCACGATCGGCGACCTCGTTTTGGGAGACGATATATTCGTCGATCGCCTTGTCGAGCAGACCTCGGTAATGGGCGTCGAGCCGGTCTCGGAAGTTGACCAGCCACGGAACGGCCTCGACGCGAACGGCGCGAATCGAGTCGGCGAGCAACGGCTTGACGCGATCGACGTATTGAGGGTCGGGAGGTAGTGATCGAATGGCGCGTGCAGCCGCCGCGCGAACCAACGGATCGTCATCTTCGACGGCCGATAGGATGCCGGCTCGGGCGGCCGGGGCGTCGAATCGGCTCAACAGCAACACGGCCGTTCCGCGAACCTGACCGGCGTTGTCGACCGCGCGGAAGACGTCGAGCAACTTCGGGATCGACTTGGGATCGTCTTGTTTCGCGGCATGGAAGGCCGCGGCGAAATGTTCGTCGGGCTTCTTGCCGTACCATTCTTCGATGGTGCGCGCCGCCCATTCCGGAGTTTCGCCCTTTTCGGGATCTTGGTGGCAGCCGTTGCAGGCATTCGGAATGCCCAGAGAAACCGTCAGGTCGGGACGCGGCACCCGCAGGCTATGATCGCGCCGTGGATCGACGACCATGTAGGTCGTTTCGGGCATGTGGCAGTCGACGCAGTGCGATCCGGGCTCGCCCGTCTTCGGATGGTGATGATGATTCGGCGTATCGTACTTGGCGGGCGTGTGGCACTGTCCGCAAAGGCGGTTGTCGACGTATTTTTCACGTGGATTGTTCGGATCGGCGAACTTGATTCGCGCCGTGTGCGGGTCGTGGCAATCGATGCACCGCACCCCTTTGCGGTACATCAAACTTTGGATGAACGAACCGTAGACGTAGTCTTCGTCCTTGATTTGACCGTCGTCGTAGTACAGGTTGCCGTCCAGAAATTCGGCGATGTAGTGATCCAAGAACTTGTCTCCGGGCCGAAAATCGGGAGCCACGATGCGACGTCGCGAGTGGCACGGTGCGCAGCTTTCGACGATCTGCCGCTGATCGGTGGGATCCAAGGCGGGCAGTCCGTACTTGTACCGGCGATCCCAAAACAGACTTTTCGATTCGGCGAGTTGCACGTGAATACTTCCGGGACCGTGGCACTGTTCACACGAGACGTCGATTTCGGACCACGTCGTGTGATAGCGATCGTTCGCCAAGTCATAGTTCTTCTTGAGATTCGTCGTGTGGCATTCGGCGCACATGTAGTTCCAGGTCTGAAACTCGCCCGTCCAATGCAGCGGGTCGCGAGCGGGAATCGGCTCCGACGGGTACAGATGAAACCACCGTTTGTGTTCGGTGTCCCAGGCGATTGGCAGGCACTGAACGCGTCCGTCCGGGAACGTGACGAGGTACTGTTGCAGCGGCCAGATGCCGAAGACGTAATCGACCTGGAACGTTTCGAGCTTGCCTTCGGCGTTGTCGGTTTCGACGTAAAACTTTCCGTCACGACGGAACATGCGGCTTCGCACGGCGAAGTCGGGATGAATCTTGCCTTCGTCGGCCAAACGGCGAGCGACATCGTCCAATTGCTGGTGCGCCGACGTGATATCGCACGGTCGAGCGAATTGCGCGCGCCAGTCGCGCAATTCTTCGATACGTGTCCGACGCTCGGGAGGCAGTACCGCCAAAATCGCCTTGCGGCTGGGCTCGCCGCTTTCTCCCGGACCGAGGATCAGATCGGCCTCTTCCGGTTCGTACGGCAAAAGAGAGACGGCCAGCGTTTCGTCGTCGCAGTTTTCGACGAGAACGCGTAGTTCGTCTTCGGGCAGCTTGTGTAGATCGGCAAAGGCGATATGGATGAAATGGGCGTTGTCGAAGTCGCCCAGTACGGTTGATTCGTCGGCACGGTCCATGGCCATGTCATGATCGGAACCGTGCCACAGGTCGTATTCTTGACGATGACAATCGATGCACTTGTCGCGGCCTACATACTCGGCCTTCAATCCGGCAGGGAGGCAAACGTACCAGTCGAGAAAAACACCGCCGCCGATTAGCAGAAGAACGGCACCGGCAATCGCCGGCCACCATCGCCGCCGCGAGGAGAATCGTGTCGGTGATCGAGTCTCGGTGGGAGGGGAAGATGTGCGTCGTTTGCCCATGTTAGTCAATCCGAATCCCCGCGAACGGTCGTTGCCGGGGAGAGGGTACGTCGGGTTCAAGATGTCGTGACGAAAGCGAAATCCGTATCGAACGATACAGTGTACCATCCGGCGATCGCCCCTTCCTTACCTCTCGTATCGCCGAAATGGTGTCGGGGGAACCGAATTTTCGATCGGATTAATGTGATTGTCGGCATTGTGCAGGGCCGAAACGGCTGCAGCAAAGCGAAAACGGCCCGCACCGGGGCTTTGCCGGAGGGGCCGTTTCGTGGAGGTTTCGCGGGACCAAGCGGTCACTGAAGTTGTTGTTGGAGGGCGAACTCGCAGCACGGGTCGCCGTCGTGACGGCAGGCGAGCTGCTTGATTGGTGCCCCGACGACCGATTCCATGATTTCCATGTCGAGGAAACATGCGGAACGGTTTTCTTCGAACATGATGATGAAGGGGCAACTTCGTTGTTTGACGGTGAGCTGGCCGTCCTCTTCTTCGATGTCGACGAGGATGCCTTCTTCACGCAAGATTTGGATCAGTTGGTTCAACCGTTCCTGGGGCTCTTCGGCGGTGATGCGTCGCGAATAGTGTTCGGCCAAGACCTCACTGACTCGCTGGATCACCTTCTCGGCAAGCTCCGACCCGCCGATATCACGAATCGCTCGCCAGATGGCGGGCATGACGATCCGTTGGTTTTTGGCAAACAGCAACAACAAGGCCGCCGTCGTGGCCGAATAGACATGCCGGGGCCGCCCCCGCCCCGGTAGCCGTTGCATTTTTCGCTCGACCAGGCCCGCAGCAACCAACTCGTTGAGTTGTTCCGTGACGGCGGTGCGTGTCACTGAAGTGGCTTCGATCAGATCGGCCACGGTTTGCGGTGGTTTGCCGACCAGCAGCTTGATGATGCGCATTGCCGCCGGTGAAACAGCCACGTCCGACATGATGATTTCCTCTACTTCTTGGGCGTGAAGGAAGCGACTCGTGCGGCGGGAAACGACGTCGTCGAAATAATATCGGGCAGCTTCGACGACACCGAAACAGCCTTCAACACCTCTCGGACGTCCTCTGTCCGAGTTTGACTGCCGAAGCGACGGCAACGAGAGTAGGCGGTCGGGCGAACACACGCCCGCCGACGCCGTAAAAGACGAATCCGACCCGCAACCGAGTCGGTTGCCCATCTCCTACGGGGCCTTCCACACGCCGCGCAGAAGGCAGTCGCCATTCTGCGAGCATCATCGGGACGGAACACGGCTTTGCGGTCTCGGCGATCTCTGCATCAAGGACACCGCCGATCAACTTACCATATTTTACTGTTTCGATTGCGAAAACGCAATTTTGGATGTCCGGGTTTCCGATACCGTGCGTGCCGCCGCCGGCGCCCGGATTCTCTCAGCGATGTTTCTACCGCTTGATAACCTCTACGGCATAACCAAGTTGAAGGTTCACAGCCAGTTGCCGGCCGGTCGACGCCTCAAAAGTCTAGTTGTGTTCTGTTTTTGGTGATGATTTGATTCCGGCGCTCTGGTCTTGATGCCGGAAATTCCCTACAAGGCGTTCGTGGACAAGGGAGATCCCTTTTTCGGCATCGCTGCCGTTTGGTTGCGTCGTTTGCTGTGAAAAAACGTGTAACGATTTCGCCTTTCGAGCGTCTTCCTGAATGCGGCTGGAAAAAGTCGCAAGCAAGGGACCGCGGTCGAAGGAGCGATTCGCTTTACTGAGAACGTCATAGGAGTTGATTTCATGCGTATCACGGGAACCACGAGACGCTGGGGACCTACGCTCGGATTGCTGGCCCTCGGCGCATTGGTGACGTCCGTCGGATGTGCCGAGCACGGGTTGCCGTCGCTGTTGAGCGGTGGTCGGACGGGGGCGTCGCTCGCCGAAACGGACGCCGAGGCGGCAACACCAACCGATAACGGTGTCTCCGAGCAGACCCGTCCCAAGGTGATCCCGGCGAGTTTGGAAGAAGGAGAATCCGTCATGAGAACGGAACAACATGAAGGTGTGATTCACGCAAATGCAGCCGATTTCGAACGGCTCGTTTTACAGGCGTCGAAACCGGTTTTGGTTGATTTTTACGCCGATTGGTGTGGTCCGTGTCGAGCGGTGGCACCGATCTTGGAAGAGATTGCAGCGTCGCATCCCGACGTGCGCATCGTGAAGATCAACGTCGATCACAACCCGACATTGGCACGGCAATTCGATGTTTCGTCCATTCCCACGTTGTTGGTGTTCGAAAACGGAAAGCTCGTCCAGCGACAGGTCGGCTTAGCCTCCAAAGGCCAAATTCTGAGAATGTTGGGAAAGTAAGCATTGCCCGGTAGCCGCCACAGCGTGCGGTATTCGGGAGCGGTCTCACGCAACGCCGAGCCCCATCCGTGGCAGCGCAGCAGGCTCCCGTAGAACCGCCGGGACACCTCCCGCGATGTTTCGACACCGCGGGAGGTTTCTGGTTTTTGGGGAGACCGTCTAGCGAACGTCCTTGGTTGACATTTTCCGGCTGCCGCGACCACTTTAGCGACGGCGAGATCGCGAACGCCGTTTCTCTTCCTGTTCCAGCCGTTGCTTCCAGTCGGCCAGGAACTTCAGAGCATCGACGGGGGCCAGGTGATCGATATCGAGTTCTCGAACCTCTTCCACGATCGGGTGCGGCAGCATTTCGAAGAAAGTTAGTTGAACGGGCGTGCCCGTCGGTTTGTCGGGGGATGCGGCAATCTTGGGCCTGCCCGAGCCGTCGAGGTGCTCGGCTTCGAGTTGA
>CAYVVR010000070.1:0-11537 GCA_964454655.1 uncultured Planctomycetaceae bacterium
ATTTTCCACATGCCAATATCGTATGTGCGCGAAACCGCGACTGCTATACCGTTGTCAGTGCGGCACGTGGGGGGGCTACGAAATGGTCAATGATGGATCCGGATGCGCTGTGCCGTGAAAACGCCGGCATTGTCGCGCGTCGCGGCAATCAGGTTGCAACGTCGCAATACGGATCGGGTGCATTGCGCTGGATCGACGAGAATACGCTCGAAATCGAGGCGCCGCTGCGCCCGTTGCAGCACTCGTCCTTCACCCCGGCGCGAATGATTGTCATCCGTATTCTTTCTCTGACGGTGTTTCGTTCGTACGCCGTGCGCGAACTTGTCAAGAAGCTCCTCGTACGCCTGTTGATTCTGCCGCCGGCTGCGATCCGCGGCGTACACGCATTGCGGAGGATCGAATTTGCGACATCTGGCCCACCAAAGATCACGGATCGGCTGGAGGGTCCTGCGGCGAACGGCTGGGAACTCATCGACTGGGATGATCGGGCGCCTTTTTTTGCGGGGCACATGGCGAGCCAGGGATATTGGCAGATTCAGGATGACCTTCGCGACGGTGAGGACGCATCGTGATCCCTCGTTTTCGCGCCAGAATTGGTGTTCGCGAACTGCTCTCGGCTCTGGCGATCACTGACCGGGGAGCCGTCTCGCGCTACGAAGCCGTATTTGCCGAAATGGCCGGACAACGGTACGCGATTGCCTTTCCGTACGGGCGAACGGCGCTGGTGTTGTTGTTCGAGGCGCTCGGACTCTTTCGCCGGAAGGTCGTCGTTCCGGCGTACACCTGTGTCGTCGTACCGCATGCGGTCCTGTACGCGTCGAACCAGCCAGTGTTTGTCGACTCGCAAGAGGAAGATGCCAACATGGATCTGGACCTTGCAGAGCAGTTCGTCGCTGCAGGTGCGTCGTCCCTGGTTGCGACGTCGATTTTTGGACATCCGGTCGATCTCGACAGACTCGACGCGCTGCAGCGCAAGCATCCAGATCTGCTCGTCATTCAGGATTGCGCGCATTCCTGGTTTGCCGAGTGGCACGGTCGCCCTGTCCAGCGGCATGGTATCGCAGCGGTCTATGGCAGCAACATTTCGAAATTATGTACGTCGATTTTCGGCGGAATGGTGACGACAGACAATGATGAGCTCGCCCGTCGTTTGCGGTCGTTGCGCGACCGTCGCTTGCGTGCTTCGGGGGCGGTGCGCTCGTTGCGACACCTGGCCTACCTCTATGCCTCGACCATCGCATTCTCACCAGTAATGTACGGCGCCGTTATCCGTCTGCAGCAATCCGGGCTGCTCGACCGCTTTGTCCGCTACTACGACGAAGGACAGATCGACATGCCCGCAGACTGGCTCGAAGGAATGTCAGCTTCGGCGGCACGCACGGGGATCGAACAACTGCACAGATGGCCGGAAATCGTCGACACCAGACGCAATGCCGCACGATTCCTGCGCGAGCGATTCAAAGATGTTCCCGGACTTCGTCTGCCGCCTGATCGACCCGGAGCGACCTGGTCGCACTTCGCGGTGCGACACGAGCGCCGCGACGAACTTGCCGCGTACCTGTTGAAGCAAGGGGTCGAAACCGGGCGCATAGTCGACTATGTGATTCCAGAGTTTCCGGCCTACCGTGCGCTCGCCTGCAACTCAACGCCGGAGGCGCGATTTCCGGTCGCTACGACGTGGCGAGACGAGGTTCTCAATTTGCCGGTCTGGGATGAGCGACCGGGTACGTTGCGACGTATAGTTCAGCTGGTACATACATTCGCCGGAGTGTGAATTGATGGCAAGACTTTTGATCATTACGGGCACCGACCGCATTGCGCAACGCTTTTTTGCCGAGGTCTTTCCGGCGTTGAACGATTCCACGGAGTGGATCCTCGATGTCAGCGGAGGGCTCAGTCGCGTTCTGAAGCTGATTCGGAACAGGCGTGTATCTATCGCCGCTGTTGCAAGGATGTCGTTCGCAGAATTACTCAGGCCAGTAATGCCGTTTGATGCTCGCCTCGAGCGTGTCGGGAAAAGCCAGGAATTGCGGGCGCACGTGGAGCGTATACAGCCGGACGAGGTGCTTTGTTTCCGGGCCGGAATGATTCTTCCGAGAACAATTCTCGATATGCCGCCGACGTTTCTGAATATTCACGCGGCGAGACTACCGGACTATGGTGGTCTGGGTGCCATTCAGAGAGCGAGGCTTGATCGGGAATTCCATCAGCTTGCGACCTTGCACACAATGGTGCCAAAAGTCGATGCAGGCGAGGTGCTCCAGGTTGAGCCGTATCAGCTCGATCCGCGATGGAGCTACCGCGCATGTGAAGAGGTGGCCTATGGGGCGGCTATCAGACTGGCCTGGCGTTTTCTGGAGCAGCGCGGCTATCTCAGCACATCAGGTCTGACCGGCAGCTGATTTACCGTCAAGGGCAGGCAATGCAAAGAAATCACGATAGTGCTTGAGAATACGATTGTACAAATCGCCCCAGCCGTAATCTTCGGAAAAAACGCGCTGATGCCAGATCAGTGCTGCGCATCCGCCAACTGAGATGACCTCATCAAGCCACCGTTGAGCCGCAGTGAAGCGATCTTCATCATTTTTGAACGCGTCGTAGTCAAAAAAATGGGAATCCATCAGTACCGTTGGAATGGCGGTCAGGGATCCATGATGCTCGGTCTGTTCGAGCACGTCGACGGGAAGTGCTGCACCGATTCGAAATCCGGGGCGATCATTGAAACCCAGAGTCAGATCCACTTCGAATCCGGCCCTTGCCTGCGCCAGCCAGGTATGTTCCCAGGAAAACCGCAGCCAGTGTTGACGAACGATCCGAACCTCTTGTCCACTGGCTGCCGCCAAAGCGCTCCGCCCGGCGGAAAGGGCATCGGCGTCACGCCAGGAGCCGAAACCCGGATGCAGCCCGATGACGTGCCCCCGTTGAACCAATGATGGCAGTTGGTCCGCGAGCACAGCGTCATCCAGCGCATATCGTGGATCCATCAACCACCTCAGCACCACTGACACTGGTCCGGCGGCCTCTGGAGAATAGAACAAAAATACGCTTTTCGCTTCAATCGCTTCTTCTGCGGTAGTGATCTTGTCGAAGCAGTCGTAGTTGGCCGGCGTCAACGCAAAGCGCAGCGATTTGAACATGGTATTGATGGCTCCGGCAGGTCGCCCGCGAAGCAGCTCGCGAATGGCATTGAAGACGCCAAACGCCGTCTGTTTTAGCCGTGTCGGCAACGTCTTCTGGATCGCATCAACATCATGCGTCAGCAGAATGCGTGCTCGCGGAAAGGGGGTTTCCCGGAGCAGGCTTGCATCCTCCCGGAGCATGCGGAGTCGCAAAAACCAGCCAATCCGGTTGACCCAGGCGTATTCCCACATGCGGGGGTCCAGGCCGCGCAAACGCGACGCATAGGAGTGGATCGGACCGTGCTCTCGTTCAAAGTCACGCTCGGCACTGCCGACAAGAAACCACCAGGCTGCGCCGAGCCAGTCCGTTGTTCGCCAGTCACAGTCTGGCGATGCCCATTCGGGGACAAGCAGGATGCCGTCGATGCTTGCCTCACGGGCCCAGTCGGGTATCTGTATCGAGACCAGATTCGCAATGCCCGACTGCATATCAGTGTCTGGATAAAATTCGGGCCGCTTCAGCAGTTCGGTGCCGCAGTAGGCGTAAAGCTGCCGTGCTGCCCAGCGACGATGATTGTTGTTGTCCCGCCCTGGTATCACCGTGTCACCGACTCGCGGGGGGACTGAGTATCCCGGTCGTGCGCAGGAACCAGGCTTCTCGGATCGATATGCTCAGAAATCAATATCCAGGCTGTGCCAAGGACCGGAAAGGTCAGTGCGGCCAGATGAAGCACCAGACCCCACATGGCGCCCTCGACCAACGGAAGTCCAATCGCCGCATGCAATGCGCCCGCGGCAGCGCCTTCGTAGATGCCGAAACCACCCGGCAGTGACGGAACTGCCCCGCCCAATGTCGTAGCAACGAATACGCCCAATGCCTGTGCGAGCGTCAGCTGACCATCCGACAGGATCGCCAAGGGGAAGTAGATCGATGTGACCCCGGCGCTCCAGGCGATGATCGTGGCGGCCAGAATGCCGGGGGCGAATACGCGCTGGCTTTGATGTTCGAGTTGCTCGACCGTGTCAAGAAGAAACGGACGCAGACGACTGAAAGGCAGATAGTGAATCAGCGTTTCGAAGGGACGTCGCATTCGTGGCAGCAACAGCACGAATACCGGTGGGCCCAGCGCGAGAATCCCGACAAGCCACGGTTCCAGTTGCACATACAATGTGCCGGCCGCGACGGCAATACTGGCGACGGCCGCAAGATCGAGCAGGCGCTCGAGAGCAATGGCAGTTATGCCAGCGGGAATCGGCACATTGGCACGGGCTTTGACGTAGGTCGCGCGAACCAGTTCGCTGAGGCGCGCCGGCAGAATCACATTCAGCCCCATTGCCAGAATCGACGCCTTCAGGCCGATGGCATACGACACAGGAGGTACCCTTACAAGTACGGCATGCCGATAACCCAGGGCGAAGAAACTGATCGCATTGAATACCTGCGCAGCAAGAATCGCGAGGAACCATTGCGACGGCCACATGCCCGCCTGGTGGTGCGCGATCCGGGCGACAGCGGCAATCAGCAGAATGACGACCGCGAGACGCAACATCAGGTGGACAGGCTTCATGACTCCTGTCTGGTCCGGTCGGCCGAGAGCACGAGGTAGTATTTGTTTCGAAATACGACGGGCATCGCGGATGTGGCTGCCACTGCCGTATTTGCGTCAACAATGAAATAATCGACGCCGAATCTTTTTGCGATCTCGTAACGCCACGAATCAGATGCGTTCGCGTATCGCCGAGCCACATCACGAACAATGGCATAGTGCGCCCGCATCGCGGTGTTGTCGGCACGGATATACGGGTCCAGCGGCAACCCGAAGACGGAAAACCGTTTCATTGCCTCAGCATAAATCGCGGGATCACTGTCGTAGAGCCAGCTTGTATGGAGCCACTCTCGCATATTGCCAAACGATGCTCTGCCGCTGAAGTCGCGCCAGCCATAAAACAGCGTCGGGGGTGGCATCCAGATGCTGTCACGTGGCGAGTGTTCGTTTGCCCAGAGTTGTACCTCGAGATAGCCTTCCTTGCGATCGAGATCACCGGGTTTGAATGCTCGATGCGGCCATTGCAGCGCACCGAGGATCGCGAGCGCAATCAACACAATTCGGCGCCAGTCAGGTCGGCGAATGGCCAATGGCAGCGTGAGCAGGCCTGCAAGCAACAGTGGCGCAAGCGCGCCGGACAGGCGCTGCAATTTTTCGTATCCCGTATAGCCGGGACTTGCCCAGCGGGCGTCGAATCCGTAGATCGCCGTATAGGCGGCCAACAGCGCTGTTCCGGTTAGCGCGACAACCGTCAACACGGGCTTTGAATATTGTTCGTGCTGGCGGCTATCAAATACACGCAACCAGAAATACAGCGTCACCCAGACCAGTGGCCATCCGGCATTGTGTTTCGGTACGAATACGAGCAGGGTCATCAGCCAGGTCAGACCAGTCGACCACCAGTTCTGCGAGACGGCTTTCCAGAGTCCCACCGCTGCCAGTGGCAATGCGGTCAGCGCGACGAGGTCGGAGGAGCGAGGCAGGCTCAGCTTGATCAAAAATGCTGGCGGGCGATCTATTGCAGAGACCGCGAGTCCGATCGTTGTCATCAGTGCTCCGGCAGCCCACAGGCCGAGGATCGCACGTCGGCGCTCGGGCGCCAGAGCCCAAAGCTCGGGTACGGCCAGCATCACAAGTGCGACAAACGGAAAGAAGCGAAATTGGTGGAGCTCGCTGAACCAGCCGTAGTTTACCGGATACCAGTGAACACTTTCGAGCCGCGTCAGGCCGACCCAGATCTCCGCAGGAATGGAGCCACTCCGCATGTTTGCACTGCCAAAGGCGTACACGCTCCAGATAACACTGATGGCCGCGAGTACGGCCAATGCCTTCCAGAGCCGGATATCGCGAAGCACCCTCTGGGAATCACGGAACAGGATCATGAACGCGCCGCCTGCGAGACAGAATGCAGCGGAGATAGGATGAATGGTGTACAGTGCGCCTGCGGTCAGTGCTGCGTGCATCCACTGGCGTCGCCAGAGCAGGAGCCATGTCCCGGCCGTGAGCAGATCGGCGACGCAATAGTACAAAGCGTGGTAAGCTGGGCGCCCGAAGTTGGCCAGATTGACTCTTCCCGCCGGGCTACATGTCGCAATGAGCAACAGTAGCAGTGCCGGCCAGGCGCGGATGGAGCCGGATGTCAGGCGCATCAGTAAAAGACAGGCTGCGGACCAGGCCAACGTGTCCACGATAACAAACGTTGGTGGCAACCAGGAGTCGGGAACACCGAGGGTCGCCAGCATGCGCTGCAACAACATCCATGACGAGCGGCTGTAATTTTGCACACCAGAAGGAAAGTCGAGCGGGCCGGCAATGGGGTCGAGCGTGACGCGCAGCCAGTGGAGGACGGACCATCCCCCCCAGGCAATTCTCAGCGTCTGGTACTGGAGCAGAGCAATCGCCAGCGAAACGAGGACTACCAGGAAGATCGCGGCGGGCAACTTCCAGTCATCCAGCAGGTCATGGAGCGGTCGGGTGTCGGAGTCAGTGCGACGGCTCATCAATGAAACTCCGGAACCACAGTTCAAGGCAGAGTGCGCCCCACACCTGTCGGCTGGAAACCAGATCGACGTGGCCGAGGGACTCGATCAATTCAGGCGACAGAATGCCTCGCTCTCGGGTGCGCTGGTCCGTCAGAATGTCGCTGACAAATTCCCGAACGATTCCATGCTGCATCCACACATCCAGCGGCACCGGAAAGCCCATCTTGTCCTTGCGGTCGACGACATTTTGCGGGAGTTTGACGCGGAAGGCCTCCTTCAGGAGGTATTTGGTCGCGCCGCCCCTGAACTTGATGGCCGGTGGAATTGAGGCGACGAGTTCCGCGACACGGTAGTCAAGCAGCGGCACCCTGGATTCAAGGGAGACGGCCATGCTGACACGGTCTTCGACCTGAAGCAGGGCGGGCAGAAACGACGAAAGATCAAATGCCTGCATCTTGTTGATGTAGGACCTGGTATCGGGACGATTGAACACCGATTCGAATCGCTGATAGATGCCGTCCTGGTCGAGCCTGTCGAGGACATCCGCCGAAAAGACTCCGCTCTTGTGCGGCATCCGATTGATCAGCCAGTAGTAGCGGCGATCCATCGGTTCGAACAGGCCCTCGGACCAGAAATGTCGCATCAGCGGCGTGTAGCCTTGCAGTGACGGCAGATTGTCAATGATGGATGACAGTGTCACGATATGACGATCCTCTTCCGCCGTGCGAAAGATCGCCCCTTTCAGCGCCTGTTCCAGATAACCGAGCAGGTAGCGTGTGTAGCCGCAAAAGAGCTCATCGCCGCCTTGTCCTCCGAGTGTCACCGTGACGTGTTCGCGCGCGAATGTCGAGACCATGTATTGCGGGAACAGGCCCGGACCCGCGGCGGGTTCGTCGAGGGCATAGATCAGACTGGGCATGACCCGCACAAAGTCCTCGGCTCCGGGTTCCGCGATATGGAGTTCGATATTTCCGGTCTGCGCTACGGACTGGGCGTACGCTGATTCGTCGTAGGCTGGCCCCTCGACGAACCGACCATGAAAAGCTGGCAATATGCCGGACGAGGTCTGGCTGGCGAGCAACGCAACCAGACTGGAATCGATGCCCCCCGACAAGTAGGCGCCCACGGGAACATCGCTGCGCATTTGCATGTGCACACTCTCTTCGACGAGGCTACGGAGCCGATCGATGAAGAACTGCTCAGTGTGGTGTTCGTCCGTTTCGAAATCGAGCGACCACCAGCGCCGGATCTGACGAATCTCGCCCCTGGCGCCGCGCACCAGGGTTCCCGGTTCAACCTTGGTGATACGTTTGAACAATGTGCGGTCGTCAAGGCAGAACTGGAACGTCAGGTATTCCTCCAGTCCGTCCCAGTTGAGTTCGGCGCGGAGCTTCGGGTGAGCGAGCAGCGCCTTGATCTCGGACGCAAACAGGACTTCATTGTCGAGTGTTGCAATGTATAACGGTTTGATCCCGAAATGATCCCTCCCCAGGAGCCACTCGCCGGTTTCCAGATTGACGAAACAGAAGGCAAACATTCCGTTTAGTCGTTGCAGCGCGGCTTCTCCCTCAGCCATCAACAGGTGTAGCAGAACTTCGGTGTCGCTGAACGTACGAAAGCGCACCCCCCTTTGACTGAGCATCTGCCGGAGTTCGACGTAGTTGTAGATTTCGCCGTTGAAGACCAGGGCGAATCGTCCGTCGGGGCTGGACATCGGCTGGGCCCCGCCTTCGATATCGATGATCGCAAGCCGGGTGTGCCCGAGTGCCACCCGCTCGGTGATCAGATGGTCACGCTGGTCTGGTCCACGATGGGCAAGCCGATCCTGCATGCCCCGAAGCAGGTCGCTATGAAAACCGTGTTCCAGAGGGCCGCTTCGAAGAATGCCGCAGATGCCACACATGCCTGGTTAGTCGCCCTTTCTGGTTGCGCGAGCAAAAATCATCAGGCCGGAATGGCGGTCGAGCAGGCGGTGCACCGAACGTGGTAGCGGGATCGGAAATGCTCGAGCCGGGAAAAAGTGCAGGAAAATCTCTGGTTCGTCAAACCAGGGTTCCAGCAGAGTAAGGAACTCCTTGCGCGAATACGCAATGCCGATTGGATTGTCCGCACCGTCGTAGAGTCTGACGAGTTCACGCGCATCATCAACGGCCAGCATTCGTTCGCGGCCCCGGCCGCGAAGTCCAACTCCCAGGGCAGCGGCGGCTTTGCCTGCCCAGCGAAAGACCGGCCAGACTCGCAATAGAGGATGCAGGTAGTAAACCGAGATAACCGCGGTGCCGCCTGGTTTGAGGACTCGGGCAATCTCGGCAACTGCACGCTCCGGGTGTGGTGTGTGGTGAATCACTCCCTGGCAATTGACGTGTGAGAAGGAGCAGTCGTCGAATGTCAGCGATTCCGCGTTTTCGCGCGCTATCGTTGGTTTGATGTCTGACCAGGCACATCGCTGGCGAACGAGCTCCAGTGCGTGCTCAGTCAGATCGGCGGCCGTCACATCGCGGAATCCCAGTTGCAGAAACGTCTCCGTCCAGAATCCGGGTCCGCAGCCGAGGTCGAGTATCGGCGCATCAGGGTCGGTGGTCGGCAGAGTTCTGGGGTCGAGTTCACCGGCGAAACAATCTTCGACGTAGACACGGCGATGTTCGTCGAAGAATTCGCGTGAACCTTCCTGTGCGCCCGATTCGCCGGTCCATAGTGGGTTCGATTCCCAAAAACTGCGGACGGCGTCGATGTCCGGACGATCATTCACCGCCGATTTTCCGTGCGCAGGTGCCGGTATTGAGACCGCCATCCTCCCCAGGGCCAGTGATAAAGGACTGCCATTGCGAAATACCCGAACGTTGTGATGCTTGAGACCATTTTTGAAAGACTGACTTTCTGGTCATAGCGCAACACGAAGGGGACCTCCGCCATGCGTGCGCCCATCAGATGAAGTTTGACAAGCTTCTCAAGCGTTCCGGTGAACCCCAGCCCTTTCAGTTGGATGAAATTATTCCCATATGTGTCGATTGCTTTTTTGATCACCGAGGCGCGGTAGGCGCGAAATCCGCACGAGTAATCGCGGACGCCCTTCATCGGGAAGAAGACTTTCATGAACAGGTTGGCTGCCCTTGAAATCAGCGTTCGGTAGGCATTGACGCCCTCCTGACCTCCTCCCGGCTGGAACCGGGACGCGATCACGACATCCGCGCCTTCGCGAATCCGCCGAATCATGGAGGGGATGTATTGTGGCTCGTGCGTGTCGTCG
This sequence comes from uncultured Planctomycetaceae bacterium, assembly GCA_964454655.1. GTDB lineage: Bacteria > Planctomycetota > Planctomycetia > Pirellulales > Thermoguttaceae > CAYVVR01. The sequence goes on from CAYVVR010000070.1 coordinate 9,896, forward strand.
CAATCCAGGCGCACGATCACGTCAACTGGATCGCTGATTTCGGCAGCAAATTCGAATAGATCACGTGCCGACTCTCCAAGACCGCGATTGATCTTGTGCGTGATGACGTCCAGTGGAATCATTTCCTGCCATTTTGCCAGGACCTCCGCCGTGGCGTCGGATGAACCGTCATTGCAGACGACGATTCGGTACGGTTCGGCGAAGTTGCTCAATTCGTCGCGCAGCTTCGGCAGGAGGCGCGGAAGAGAGGCTTCCTCGTTGTATGCGGGCAATAGTACGACGATCACGGGCGTATCAGGAGGATGGTCTGGTTTGGCCCGATTCCATAGCTGAAGCAGCGTATAGCGGGCAAACCTGAAGTATACTAAGGTTTCGCTGCGCGATCAAGTGTGAAGTGGAGTATCAGGATTCGGTTCGTCCTCAGTGGCTTCGTTCTGGTTTGCGATAGCGAAAACGCACGACAAGGTTCGGATCGATCAGGCGTATGCCGAACGGCCAGAACGACAAATGTTCTTTTGCGAAAAGCTGATCACATTGGCGCAGAATGTCGGCGGCGAAGCTTGGATGTTCCCAGCAGATGATCTTGTCGGGGTTAATCGATGTGTGGCGGTGTAACCAGCGTCGCGTCGTCAGCCAGCGTCCCAGACCCCATGCCAGTCCGCCCTCGGCCGGTATCGCGCCGGCGAGCCGACCTCCGGGAGCAAGAACGCGACGCACTTCAGTGAGATATGGTTCTGGATTACGGATGTGTTCCAGTGAATAGAATGACAGAATGAGATCGAAGCTATTGTCGGCGAATGGCAGGCTTGAGTCGCGGTTGACCAGGCGCGCCTCGGCAGGGATTCCCTCCCTGTTGAGGCGCGCCAGCGAGGATTCAAGGAACTGTGCATCGACATCGGCAACGCAGTACGACGCTGGCCGGCCACTCCAGAAACGCGTGTGGGGAAGATGTCCAGGTCCGATTTCCAGTACACGCAAACTCTCCATCGGGGTGCTGGCGAGTATACGATAACCGGCGTCATTGACCCTCGCCCCCAGCGACCGCTTCTGGGTTGACGAATAAAACGTTTCATATGTGGAGAGCCATTCGATCCATTCTGGATCGTCCGGGTGGATATCTAGGCCGAAACGTTCGCGGTCTCCGAACAGTTGCGTTCGAATGGGCCGTGGTATCCACCGATACAGTGTTGGGTATGATGTCACAGTACTTCGTCTCCGTGTAGTTGCTGCCGGAAGGGGTGCCGACTGATCCACGGCCTGTCCTGGTGCGGCGCTGATGTAGCGTTCCGGTTTCTCCAGGTTCCGTACGCGAACCGAAACGAGCAGTTAGTGCATAACGATAGACATCATACATTCTGGATCTCCGCCGTGGGTCTCGATCGCCCCGGGCTTGTTGCGGCGCTGGCCAGTGCATTGGCCGACCTTGGTGTCAACATCGAAGATGCCGCGATGTCGCGGTTCCGGGACTGGTTCGCGATCATGCTGCTGGTCACCAGTGGACGGGAGTTGGACGAGGAGCGGCTTGCGGCCGTGCTTCCGGACGATCTGTCGCTTACGGTCCGATCTGTGCGGTCCGGTGCATCTGTTGCGCCCGCAGCGGCCACCCACCGGCTCAGCGTGTATGGGCCGGATCGTCCTGGCA
>CAYVVR010000071.1:0-4094 GCA_964454655.1 uncultured Planctomycetaceae bacterium
AACAAGGGAATGCATCCGGCATTGCAGTACTTCCAAAAGTGGGACGGTCTAGACGCACTTCCCGCTCCCGGGAAACTCGAGAACGCGCTCCGTGCGTATTACGGAGTCGTAAGTTGCGTCGACGGCATGCTCGGCGACCTGATAGCCCAATTGAAGAAAACGGGCATGTACGAGAACACCTACATCATTTTTACCTCCGACCATGGCGACAACTTGGGTGAACATGGTGTGATCGGCAACAAACATACGCCGCTGAATGGTTCCGTGTGCGTTCCGTTGGTAATTGCAGGGCCAGGCGTACGACGCGGTGCGGTCGTCGACACGCCGGTCTCATTGATCGACCTGTACCCCACGATCCTCGACATGGCGGGGCTTCCCTTCCACGACTCGGAACGCCCGAGCAAAAACCTGTTGCCGATTTTGCAAGGAAAAGAGGCACCCGCCGATCGCACCGTGTTTGCCGAATGGCACGGTACGGGCTTTCCCGGTGCGTGGTACATGCTGGCAAATAAGCAATACAAATACATTTATTACGAAGGATACCGGCCCAGTTTGTTCGATGAGTCGGCCGACCCCGAGGAAGTGCACGATCTGGCGTTGGATCCGGCCCATGCAGAAACCGTCAAGCAGTTTGAAACCATGCTCAACGCCATGCTCGACCCGGTCGAGGTCGCCAAGCAGGCACGACGAGATGAAGGCTTGATCACGCCGGACGGCAGGGATCTACTCCTCGAGCAAGTCCGTAACGGCAACGCCACTCGAATGAGAAAAGTGGATCAGCAATGACGAAAGCAACCCTTTTGACGCTAGCCCTTTTGTGCCTATCCAGCGCGAGCTTCGCGGCAGAGAAACCGAATTTCGTTATCATTTTCACCGACGATCAAGGCTACGGCGATCTCGGTTGCTTCGGGGGCACGATCGAAACTCCTCGGATCGACCAAATGGCTACAGAGGGCATGCGGTTGACCAGCTTTTATGTGGCCGCCCCAGTTTGCACGCCATCTCGTGCAGCGTTGATGACCGGCTGTTATCCGAAGCGGATCGACATGGCCACGGGATCGCGGCTCGGTGTCTTGCTCGACGCAGACAGCAAAGGCTTGAACCCGAATGAAATCACCATCGCCGAGGTCTTGAAGGCGGCGGGATATCGCACCGGTATATTCGGAAAATGGCATCTCGGTGATCAGCCGGAGTTTTTGCCTACGCGTCAGGGGTTCGACGAATTTTTCGGAATGCCATACAGTTGGGACATTCACCCTACGCATCCGAACAGAAAATATCACTTTTCGCCTTTGCCCTTGCTGGACGGTGAGACCGTGATCGAGCTGGATCCGGACCTCGACACCATGACCGGCCGCATCACGGAACGAGCCGTTGCCTTTATCGAAGCCAACAAAGACCGGCCCTTCTTTCTTTACCTTGCGGAGTTTCTCCCACACCGGCCATTGCACGTTGCGCCGCCGTTTATGAAGAATGTGCCGCAAAGCATCAAAGATCAGCTTGCTGCCGAAGTGCGGAGTCATGCCCCCGACAACAACAAAGTTCGCGACGAACTGTATCCCAACGCCATCGCGGAAATCGATTGGTCTGTCGGGCAAGTGCTCGACACGCTGAAACGATTGGGTCTGGACGACAACACGCTGGTGTTTTTCACCTCTGACAATGGGCCGGTCGGTAACGGCAAAGGCAGCGCCGGACCGTTACGAGGGAGCAAGGGCAACACCTACGAAGGCGGCATGCGAGTTCCCGCCGTGGTTCGCTGGCCGGGACACATTCCGGCGGGGCGGGTCAACGACGAGTTGATAACCGCCATGGATCTACTACCTACCTTCGCCCGCCTGGCCGGGGCTCGCGTGCCCACGGATCGCGTGATCGACGGCAAGGACGTTTGGCCGGTGTTGACCGAAGAAGCGCCGAGCCCGCACGACGCGCTCTTTTATTACAGGGAAGACACGCTGGAATGCGTTCGCATGGGGCCTTGGAAATTGCGGGTCGAAGCGGGCAATCCCGTGGCTCTCTACAATCTGGACGACGATATCGGCGAGCGAAACAACGTGCTCAGTGCCCACCCGGACATCGCCGAACAGCTACTGGCACGTATCGAGCAGTTCACCGACGACATCGCCGAGCACAGCCGCCCGGCCGGTTACGTCGAGAATCCCAAACCACTCTCCGCTCGTCGTGCAAACGGCGGTTTCCGATGAAGCCCCATTCGCACACGAAAACGTGTTCCCGCGTGTCCACCTTTCGTAGACTCACACGTCGGCGAACGCCGTTCGATCTCGGCCGCGAATGCGAAATGCGTACGCGAATTCACACGGCGGTCGAGGCGGCAACGTTATCTCGAGGTGCGATTCCGTTTGGCGCCACGTCAGCGTGCCTGCGTGTCCGAGCAACGTCACCTCGGCAACAGGCGTGTTTCCCAACGCTGTATTCGACACGACGAGCTTACCGTCGGTCGGCCACGAAAGGCTGATGGCGTACAGGTTCTCGCCGTTTTTGCTCCGTGTGAACCGAAGTTCGCCTTCTTTGCTTTGTTTCCACGGACGGGTCGCGTGGATGGCTTCGCCGTTGACGTGCATCCATTCGCCGATCTTTTGCACGATCCGGCGAGCTTCGTCGTCGATTCGACCGTCGCCGCGAGGCGGTACGCCCAACAGCAAATTGCCGTTGTTCGCCACGATGTTGACGAGCATGGGAATCAGTCGGCTTGCCGGACGGTATCGATCGTTGCGCCGATAGTGCCAACTTCCCACGGAAATGTCCGTCTGCCACGGATTCGGAAACGGACGATCGGGATCGACGACCTCAAAATCGTTGACGACGGCCCCCGCGACGATCATCGCCGTCGCCTCGTCGTGCGTCGCGTGCTTTACGTTCAACACAACGTCCAGACGGCCGCGGCGCGCGCAAGCAAGGTTGTAATAGTGCGCCGCGATCTGCGGGATCAAATCGGGCATCCCCAGCACCGCGTTCAATCGCTTCGATTCGTTCACGTCGAGCAAATGATAGACGGCGTCGTCGAAATAGAGCAGGTCGGGATCGTACTTGCGGAGCAAGTCGTCTACCCGCAACAAACACTGCCGAACGAACTGCGGGCAGGGTGAATTTGCCTCGTGTACGGGTCCGTACAAATCGCGAGGATCAAGCCCTTCCCACGGCGTGCCGACACCGTCTTCCTTCGTCACCACGGCGCCGTCGTACGGAACACCGGCTTTGGGGCCTTCCGCGTCGCTGCCGTACCACAGCGGCATAAATTCGTTCCAACAGCGATACGGCGTGTTGTGGAAGGTCACGCCGAAACGCAGGCCGTGCTTTCGCGTCGCCTCGGCCCACATTCGGCACAGGTCTTTCTTGGGACCGATGTTCACGCAATTCCAGGGCTGGTATTTCGAATCCCACGAATCGAAATTATCGTGATGATTCACCATGAAGGCGAAATACCGTCCGCCGGCCTGCTTGTAGAGACTGATCAAATCGTCCGGATCGAAATGCTCGGCCTTCCAGGCACACATCAGATCCTTGGCACCGTGGACGGACGGATGCCCGTAGTTTTCGAGATGGTGCTGATAGCTCGGATGCCCTTGCAAATACATGTGCCGGGTGTACCAATCCCCCGCCGCGGCCTGCGACTGCGGCCCCCAATGCGCCCAGAATCCCAATTTCGCGTCACGGAACCATTCGGGGCAACGATAGCCGGCCCGCAGCGATTCCCAGTTTGGATCGAAGGGACCGTCGGCAACCTGGAACTTCGGGAGCGGAAAACTCGGCCATGTTTGCGGGGCCGATCGGCACGGCTGCGATTGATCTTCCGACGCCGATACGACAGAGTTCGCCACCAAGCCACCGGTCGCTGCAACGGCACCGGCTTTCAGGAAATCGCGGCGTTTCATCACGCACACTCCTCACAGAATTCGGACTCCGCGCTCGGGGACGCTCACCCAAGCGATTGCGGAAAGGCAGATCAAGCAGGGGAGGGGGGAAGCGGCAAAGTGGAAGGTCTTTTTCTCGGCAAGGCAAAGCTCCAACCTTCCGCCATCTATCAGCACCGGAAGAACGGGAGCTTGCCGCCGATCACCCGACGACTCGTGGGA
>CAYVVR010000071.1:4104-5608 GCA_964454655.1 uncultured Planctomycetaceae bacterium
CCGATATTGTATCTTCGTTTCGCGTCACCTCGACGTGCCCGCCACTTCAAATCTTGAAAATGAAGGATTTTCGACATACTCGCTTCGCAAACCACACACATATGCGATTCGCAAGGCGAGCCATCGTCGATCGGCATGCTCTTGAGAAGTGCGAGCGCACCTCGAAGCAAAAACGGCCTTCGATGCACGCGCAAGGCAACAGGGCCGATGGGATTCGGCAATGTGCACGCCTGGCGTTAAGACGCACTGTCCGACGTCAGATACGAAACGGCCGGTGTGCTGTGGCAGCCGTCGGAAGGGGCATCGTCGTACAGCAACGGCGAAGGAACACAGTAACCGCACCCGGGGCGGCAATCGCGGTATCGATGGTAAGCGTCGGCGCACCCGAGCGTCGCGGTCGAGAACGCGACCAGCAAGCCGCAAGCGAACATCACAAAAATCTGTTTCACCGCTCCCTTCCCTCCGAACCGATCCCAAACGATATCCTGCCGGTTGATACAAGGTGGCTATTCAGGCAACGCCGGCACAGGAACATCTTCGATCTCGAAAACCCCGGCTGAGGTGTCGACGGCGCCGCCCACGACGCGTTCCAACTCGGCCAATGTCTGCTGCAAAGACGTCTTCAATTGCCGATGGGCGATCTCGTATCGAAGCAATTGCCGCCAGTTGTCGATCAACTGTAAGAAATCGGTCTGCCCCACGTTGTACGCCTGACTCGAGACTTCGAGCGTTTGCCGCGCTTTGGGCAGAATGTCCACCTCGAACAACCGAATCAGCTCTTCTTTACTTTGTGCGTCGGCCACCAAATCGACGACGTCGCGAAGCGTCTCGTCACGCAACGCATCGTATTCTTTGGCCTTCGAGACCGCCTCGGCTTCGGCCGAACGCACATCCGCCTCCAACCGCTGCCTGTAGATCGGCAAATTCACGCCGACGTTCAACAGAAACGCATCTTCACCGTCTCGCACGGGACTAATTCCGGCATCGTCGATCGCAACCCACGTCGCTCCCAAAACCACATCGGGCAGATACTGAAGCCTGGCGAGTTGCGCAGCCTTGCGGCTCGCCGCGAGCGCAGCCAGCTTCGCATGCAACTCGGGCCGATTGCGAACCGCTCGAGCCTGAAGTTCGGCAAGATCGTTCGCCAGATTTTCATCCGTCGGCTCGGTCGTGCTGATGGCCGTCTCGGGTGAGAGATGCAAAAGAGAAGCCAGTTTCGCCCGGGCGCCCGTGCGTTGGCGTTCCAGCCGGATCAACTCGTGGCGGATGTTCGCCATTTCCACTTCCGCACGTAACACATCCTGCTGGCTGGTCTGGCCCGTGCGATAACGACTTTCGGCGACGTTGCGAAGTTGCGTGAGCAGCTGCAAATCGGCCTGGGTGATTTCGATGGCCTGTTCGATGAATCGAAGCTGGTAATACGCTTTTTTGACTTCGGCGACGGTGGCCAACTCGACAGCGGCGAATTCGGCGCGTGCGGCATTGGCCGCCGCTTCGGCCGCAT
>CAYVVR010000071.1:5618-11492 GCA_964454655.1 uncultured Planctomycetaceae bacterium
GCATCGGCCTTGGCCTTGAGCTTGCGGCGCAACGGCACTTTTTGACTGACTCCCAGCAACAAGTCTTGCTCGCCGGCCGCGGTCTGAATCGGCGCGGGTGCCGCCGTGATGCTCATCGTCGGATCGGGCAACGACGCCGCCGAGGGCACACGATACGCCATTGCCTCGATTTTCTTCCGTGCCGCTTGAATCTTGGGATTACGCTCGAGCGCCAAACGAACACAATCATCGAGCGACATCGGCCCTTCGGGGGTGTCGGGGGGCAAGATTTCCTCGGCGACCGCCGTCGGATAAGACGCTCGGTGAACGACTTCAACATATTCGGCATCGCGAATGCGATCGACGTTCCGACAGCCGGCGACAACGAGTCCCATAAGACACAGTGTCACCACCAACGATCGCCCAGATCGGAAGAGGATTCTCGAGCGGCGTGCCATCCGTGGCTCTCCAGCTTTTTGCAAAAAGGGACGAGCTGTTTTCCCCTCGTCCCCTTGATCCCTCACTTAACTTCTATCGACAAGAAAGGTCGGCCGCAGCCAACCCTTTCCCCCAACCTCCCTGGTCAGTTTGCCTCACCGGCATCCAGCTTGGCCAGGTACTTGTCGGGTTCGGCCAGCAACGACTCACGGCATCCGTCGCAGCAAATCCAGACCTGACGGCCATTTACGTCGACTTTGATCGGTGTTCCCATCGACCCGAGCATCTCACCGCTAACGGGACAAACATGCTGCTTCATGGCAGATTCCCTATCTTCGGGGGACAACTCGGCCAACCCCTCCATCATCTTCGCCATGCCGTCCGATTCCGACGCGGCTTCGCCCGCGGGCGAGCTGGATTGATCGGTGCTGGTTGCCTCCGTCTCTCCCCCCGTTTGGTCGGGAGCGGGTGCTTTGTTACATCCGCTTGCCACAAAAACGATGCCAAGTCCGACGGCCGCCAGCAACGAAAGAGCGTATTTCATCCTTCTTCTCCCAAAAACAAGTTACGCATGAACGGAGATAGCCTTACCCATTATTAGATGCAACGAGCGCTCATTCCCTTGCTGAAAATCTCGAAAATTTGTGGCGAACGATCCATTCTCCAAACGTCCCTTGCACAAGGCGCCGCTCCGCCCGCATAATCCAGTGGCCAAATTGCCTCAACATCGGACCCGCGTGCCCTCGCTCTCTGTTTTTCGAGGCGTTTCTTTCTTGATCGTGAAGAAAACCGATTCTCATGCCATCTAACTCTTTGAATGGACGAACATCGTCCGGCGTGCCGGAGGGTACGATCCGCGCAGCCGTCGAAGGCGACCGCTCGGCGAGAGAGGCCCTCTACCTAGCCTGCGTCGAACGGGTGCACCGATTGATGTACCGCATGGTCGGTCCCGACGAGGCTTCCGACCTTACGCAGCAGGTTTTCCTTCAGGTATTTCGCAAACTGGACACTTTCGCGGGCAACTCGAAGTTCGAGACCTGGCTTTACCGGCTCGCTGTAAACGAGGCCTTGCAATTTCGGCGAAAACGCAAATTGCCGACCGTTCCTTTGTATGACGAAACCATGAATCGCAGCGTCCCGAGGTCATCACGTACCGAGCTTCGCGATCTGCTGCAACAGGCACTCGCACAGATCGACGACGATTTGCGTATGGTGTTTCTGCTGCGGGAACAAGAGGGGCTCAGTTACGCCGACATCGCCGAGGTATTGGGAATTTCCGAAGGAACGGTGGGTTCGCGGCTCAATCGCGTGCGGAAAGAATTGCAGTCCGTTCTGAAACGCCTTGGTTGGGAGCAATAACGATGGAATGCGAACGCGTTCAAGAACAGCTCTCGGCCTACTACGACAGGGAGCTTTCCGAGACTGATCGGCTTGCCGTGGATACCCACTTGGCCTCCTGTTCGTCATGTCGTGACGCGCTTGCGGGCATCGAGTCGCTCTCCCGGCTGGTCGCCGAGTCTCCGGTTCCGTTCCCCGAGTCACTTCGCCGGCCGCGAGAAGATTTCTTCGAGCCGGTCCCGAAACCGGCCGCATCGGAACGTCGCATCGCAAGTCGGCATGCATGGACGGAATCCGTCATCCGGAATCGTTGGTGGTTCGCCGCCGCGGGCATATTGCTTTTGTTGGCTGCCGTGGTCGGCGATTTCCAGCCCGCCTCGCGAAACGGTTCGACGTTGTCGCAGGTATTCTTGGCCTACACGACGTCGTTCCCTCGCGGCTCGGAGGCGGCCGGCAGGCTCCTCATCGAGCGGTTCGGCGCACGCAAGGTGTCTGTCGACGATCGCAAAGCGTTACCGTTCACCCCTGTGGTGTTGCAACACACGCCGAAAGGATACACCGCCTGTGAGGCGTACTACGTGCCCGCCCAGGACCATCCGGCCGTTGTGGCCGTACTCGAGCGGGAAGACGGACATCGACTCGCAGTATTCGAGCAGGGGCCGGCTCCCACCGGAACCGATCGCTGCCCGTGCGGCGAAAGCTGTCCGGCCGAAGGCCGATGCGTCGCTCACCGCATCGACGATACGTTGACCGTCTGTTCGCCGTGCGGCCGACGGTTTTTCACGATCATCGGTGCCTCGAGCGAACATGAGGCCGAACAACTTATCACGTGGTTTGAACAACGGCTAAACGAATCTTCCTCGTAATGTGGGTCGGGGGGCTTCCCTCGCGCGGCAAAGAAGCCTTGGAAACAAAACTTTCCGTTCCACTCGTGGGAGAGAGGGACGATATTTCTCCAGCGGAGTTGCCGAATGGCTTACGAGCGAAACACAACCGCAAACGCGAGAATCTTTTTGCGTCGCCTTTGGCGACGACACGGCGGCAAGTTCGTTCTCGCCGTCTCGTTGGGAAGCATGGTGCTTGCCGTTTTCTTATGGGAAGCGGCCAGGTCCGTCTGGGCGCCGCGTCCATCGGCCGCGGCAGAGACCGCGACCGATGCGTCCGCTCACGATCACGCCGGAACGGCCGACGGAAACGCGGAAGAAGAAAATGTCACGTGGACCTGCTCGATGCATCCGCAAATTCGAAGCCCCAAGCCGGGCAAGTGCCCGATCTGCGCGATGGATCTGATTCCGGTGAAGGCGACCACGGGGGCCCTGCGAACGGTCACCATCTCGCCTGAAGCCGCCAAGCTGATGCACCTGGAAACACGTCCGGTCGAGCGTCGTTTCGTCACGGCCACGATTCGCATGGTGGGTAAGGTCGACTACGATGAAACGCGTCTGGCCTACATTACGGCATGGATATCCGGGCGACTGGACCGGCTTTTCGCCGACTACACCGGTGTCCAAGTGCGTCCCGGCGACCACCTGGCGCTGATCTACAGCGAAGAACTCTACGCCGCTCAGGTCGAGTTGATCCAGGCGATCCGACAACGCCAAAACCAGCCGCCGCAAGGCGGGCTCATCCAATCGATCGACATGGTCGCCGCGGCGCGCGAAAAATTGCGTCTGCTCGGTTTGACGCCCGAACAAATTGCCGAGATCGAAAAACGAATGGCCCCCAGCGATCACGTCACGATCTACTCGCCCATCGGCGGCATCGTGGTCGAGAAGCTGCGGCAGGAAGGCGACCGCGTGCGTATCGGCGACCGAATCTACACGGTGGCCGACTTGACGCACGTATGGGTAAAACTGGACGCCTACGAGTCGGACGTCGAATGGCTTCGTTACGGCCAGGATGTCGAATTCACGACAGAAGCCTACCCCGGAGAAGTATTTCACGGCCGCATCGTGTTCATGGATCCGGTTCTCGACCCGACGACCCGGACGATCAAGGTGCGTGTCAACGTGAACAATGAAGACGGTCGCCTCAAGCCGGAAATGTTTGTGCGGGCGGTTGTACACGCCAAGGTCGCCGCCGGCGGCAAGGTGTTGGACGCCAGCTTGGCCGGAAAATGGATGTGCCCGATGCATCCTGAGGTGGTCCGCGAAGCGCCCGCCGCGTGCGACATTTGCGGCATGCCGCTGGTACGTCCTGAGTCGCTCGGTTACGCCGCGATGGAGTTGGGTGAGGCGCCCCCGCCTCTCGTGATTCCGGCAACAGCCCCGTTGCTGACGGGCACGAGAGCGATCGTGTACGTTCAGGACCCCGACGCCGATGTCCCAACCTTCGAAGGTCGTGAAATCGTTCTCGGCCCGCGAGCAGGTGATTACTATTTGGTCCGTAGCGGCCTCGAAGAAGGTGAATTGGTCGTGACTCGCGGCAACTTCAAGCTGGACAGCGCCCTGCAAATTCTGGCCAAACCGTCCATGATGACGCCGGAAGGAGGCGGCGTGCCGAGCGGAGAAGAACGCGTCGTGTCGAGCGAACTGAAAGGTGCCTTGCGGCATCTTTGGATGTTACGTGATCGGTTACGGCGTGCACTAAGCGACCAAGACCTCGACGCATATCGGCAATCGTTCGCCGAAGTCTCGGCAACACTGGACACGGTGAAAGCCGACTCGCTCGTCGGCGAATCGAAGGTCTATTGGGACGAATTCGCGATGCTTCTGGCAAACGACGTAACCGAAGGCACGGCCGTCCGCGATTTCCGCGAGGCCGACCGCGTGCTGGCCGCCTACGCGAGCCATCTCATGCGAGCCGGCACATATTTCGGCGTCGTTCCCGAACCTCCCAAGCCGGGCGAAACGGCGGTTCCCACTACCTCCGAATTTCGTTCACGTATGGCCGTTCTGTGGCAAGCGTATTCCGCCGTCGGCGAGGCTTTGGCTGCCGACGATTACCAACAAGCGATCGCCCGAGCAAGGGAGCTAGAATCGACGTTGCAGTCGATCGATGCAACGGGGCTTTCCGACCTGGCTGCCGAAGCTTGGACCAAAGAAAAAGACGATTTCGCGAAACTCGTCTCGCTCATGACCAAGGCGCAAGACATCACCAAACTGCGAGAAGCGTTCTCGCCGGTCTCGGATGAAATGTACCGCATGGTTCGGCGGTTCGGTGTCGAAGGAGTCACGATCTACCGGCATCACTGCCCCATGGCTTTCGACGGGCGCGGCGCTTACTGGATGCAACCGGACGACAAGACCAGAAATCCCTACTACGGTGCGACGATGTTGCGTTGTGCGGACAGCGTCGAACCGGTCGTCGCCCCACAATAGCGGCGAGGCGGCCGTCGACATTTCGCCGTGTCGGCGGCTTGGCTCTTCCATGAAACAACCGCCGCGTTTTCCGGCACCGATCAGACCAGAGCATTCGGAACACGGACACCGCCATGAGCGACCAACTGCCGCCATCCCCTAACGAGAAGCTGTCGTTGCTTGATCGCCTGATTGCATTTTGCATCGACAACAAGCTGATCGTGCTTTTGTTCACGGTAGCCGTCGTGCTTTGGGGCATCATGACGGCACCTTTCGACTGGGATACGGGGCCGATACCTCGCGACCCCGTGCCGGTCGATGCGATCCCCGATATCGGCGAAAACCAGCAGATCGTGTTCACCGAATGGATGGGGCGTTCACCCCAGGATGTCGAGGACCAGATCACCTATCCGCTGACGGTCGCCTTGCTGGGCATTCCCGAGGTGAAGACGATCCGCAGTTACTCGATGTTCGGCTTCTCGACAATCTATGTCATCTTCAACGAACGGGCCGATTTTTATTGGACGCGCAGTCGCGTCCTCGAAAAGCTGAACAGTCTTCCGGCGGGAACACTACCCGAGGGTGTCCAGCCGGCCTTGGGGCCCGACGCTACCGCTTTGGGGCAAGTGTTTTGGTACACGCTCGAAGGACGCGATCCCGAAGGCAACGTCACCGGCGGCTGGGACCTGCACGAACTGCGATCAATCCAGGACTGGCAGGTTCGCTACGCGCTCAACTCGGCTGAAGGAATCAGCGAGGTCGCCTCGATCGGCGGATTCGTCCAGGAGTATCAAATCGACGTCGATCCCGACGCAATGCG
>CAYVVR010000072.1:0-11423 GCA_964454655.1 uncultured Planctomycetaceae bacterium
CTGAGAACAATCCGCCGCACGATCCGCACGACGCGCAACTCGGCGTCCCGCAGCTATCGCAGCCGTAGGCATCGACGGCAACGTCGCTGGGGGAGGCACTCGACGGCTCTTCGAAGTACGTTCCAGCCGCCGCTGTTCGATACACGGGCCCGGCCATTTGGGCTTGCGCCGAGGCAACCCAGCCGAACCCTACGGCCAAGGCAATGCCAAGGCCGAGACCTGCCCATTTGTGTGTCATTTTCATTCCGAGCTTCTCCAACTCCGCGTTCTTAGGACCTTCAATACGTACCGAGCTTCGAACCGGCTCCCACTTGCTCCCCGCATACCGAGAGCGGTAAGCTTTCATCTTCATCGGCACAACAATTGAAGACCTTTGAGGTTCCAACTGCCTTCGCCTCAAATGGGAAGCCATTTCGATCACGCAAACTAGGAAGACTGCGAAGCAAAGAGAAAGCTACAAATATAGCGCAAACAATAACGGCGGCCGAGAACCCGATTCTCGACCGCCGCATTTCTTGCAAGCTTCCTAAATCCCCAATCGACGCGCGTCGCAGGATTTAGTCTTCCTCTTCTTCCTTGAGTTGGGCCTTTTCGACAATCTCCTTTTGGATATTGCCGGGCACCACGTCGTAGTGGCTGAACTCGATCGTGTAGCTTCCCTGGCCGCCGGTGATGCTGCTGAGCGCTCGACCGTAGGTCATCACCTCGGCCAACGGCACCTCGGCCGCGATCAATTGGTAACCGCCGCCGAGCGACTCCATGCCGAGCATCCGGCCTCGACGGCCGGAAATATCGCTGCTGATATCGCCCACGTTCGCGTCCGGCACGGTCACTTCCATACGAACGATCGGCTCGAGAAGTGCCGGTTTCGCCTTCTGGAACACGTCCCGGAAGGCAAACGACGCCGCCGTCTTGAACGCTTGTTCCGAGCTGTCCACCGGGTGATGCTTACCGAAGTGGACCTCGACGCACACGTTCTTGACGGGATATCCTGCGATGACCCCGCGAGCGATTCGATCCAAGAAACCTTTTTCCACCGCAGGCATGAAGTTCCCCGGAATCGTTCCCCCGACGATCGAATCGATCCACAGGAAGTTGCTTTCCTCGTGGTAGTGCCACTCTTTCATCTGCGGGAAGCGTTCCTTGGTGGCGAACTCTTCGATCTTCGTTCCACCGGGGAAGGGGAACATGCGGATATGGACTTCACCGAATTGCCCACGACCGCCCGTCTGTTTCTTATGGCGGTACATGCCCTCGGCGGGCGCCTGGATCGTTTCACAGTAAGGAATCTTCGGTTCCTTGGTTTCCACCTCCACCTTGTCGCGGCGTTTCAGCCGTTCCTGCAACACCTGGAGGTGCAATTCGCTCATGCCCGTGATCACCAACTCTTTGGTCTGCGGATCGCGGGCAAGGGTGACGGTCGGGTCCTCTTGGCAAATCTTCGCCAGCGCACCGGAAAGCTTTTGCTCGTCGCCCCGACTCTTCGGCGCCACGGCCAAACCGGTCATCGGCGTGGGGAACTCGAATTTCGGGAAAACGAACTCGCCGATCGAACCGGCGGTTTCCAGCTCTTCGGCCTTCGTAACCGCCACGATGTCGCCGGCGCAGGCCTCGTCGATAGGCTCGTTTTCGTTCGCCTGCGGCCGGAAAAGCTGATTGATCTTCAGGCCCTTGCGCTCCCCGGGAATCGGCACGGTCTCACCCGTCTTGATCGTTCCCGAGAAGATTCGAATATAGCTGACCTTGGCGACGAACGGGTCGACGCGTGTCTTGAACACTTGCGCGGCCAGCGGGCCGTTCGGGTCCGCCTCGATTTCCACGTCGTTGCTTTGGGCATCCTTGGCCGTGCGTACGATGTTCACCGGAGCCGGAACGCACAACCGCAACGCATCGAGCAATTCTTCGAGTCCTACGCCCGTCTTGCCCGAGCAGCACAAAATCGGAATCAGGCTGCCGCTTTGGACCGATTGGGCGATCAAGCGACTCAAATCTTCGTCGCTGGGAAATTCTCCCTCGAAGTAGCGTTCGAGAACGGCCTCGTCGGCCACCACGACCGACTCGATGAACGATTCGCTGATCGACTTCGGATCGACCAAGGCCCCGGCGGCATCTTCCGGCGGCTTGATCGTGCTCACGACCCCCTTGAAATCGGCCCCTTGGCCGATCGGAACGTTCATGGGCACGCACGCTTCGCCGAACGACTCTTTCAGGGCGTCAAGCACAGCCGGAAAATCGACGTTTTCGGCGTCGATCTTGTTGATGATGATGATTCGGCCTAGCCCGAGCTTCTCGGCTTCGGCGAAAACACGCCGTGTGTTGACCTCGATCCCCGCTTGGGCATTGATGACGATCGCGGCGACGTCGGCACCGTGCATACCGCAGATCGTTTGCCCGATGAAGTCCCGGTAGCCGGGCGTATCGATGAAATTGTAGTGGATCCCCTTGTAGTCGCAGTTGGCAACCTTGGCCTCGATCGTATACCGGTGCGATTTTTCCTCTTCGTCGAAATCGCAGATACTCGTTCCGTCGTCGACGCTGCCTTGCCGGTTGACCGCCCCCGTGAAATTCAACAATTTGTCGATCAGCGTCGTCTTGCCCGTGGAACCGTGTCCGCACAAAACGATGTTGCGGATGTCTTGCGGTTGATACTTGGCCATGGAACTGTCCTTTTGGTGGTAAGATTCGTCCCTGCAAGATTCTGATGGGTAAGTCGTTCGACAAACCGGCTTCAACCGGAAGCTGCGATGGCCTCGGCAAGATCGATCCGTCCCTCGTAGAGGGCACGACCGACGATACAACCATCCAGCCCGGCTTCGGCCAGCCGCACGATATCGTCAAGGCAAGCCACACCGCCCGACGCCACGACGGGCACGTCGACGGCTTCCTTCATCGCCTTCATGGCGGCGACGTTCGGCCCGGTCAACATCCCGTCGGTCGAAATGTCGGTGTATATGATGCCGGCAATCGGCAGTGATGCGAATTCGCGGGCAACATCGATCGCCTTCTTGCGACTCGTTTCGAGCCAACCGTCGGTGGCCGTCCAGCCGTCGCGCGCATCGATTCCGAGCACCAATTTTCCCGGGTAGGTGCGGCACATCCTCGCAAACCATTCCGGGTTCTTGACGGCGGCCGTTCCCACCACGAGCCGAGTCAGGCCCAATTCGAGCAAGTCTCGGATGGTTTCTTCCGTCCGAATTCCTCCCCCCAATTCGCAGGGGACATCGACGGCGTTCAGGATGGCTCGGATGCTCTCCAGATTCTCGGGGCGTCCAGTCTTGGCGCCGTCGAGGTCGACCAAATGGAAGCACTGAGCCCCCTGTTCGACCCAATGACGCGCCATGGCGGCCGGATCTTCGCCGAAGACGGTTTCCCGATCGTAATCCCCTTGTTCAAGGCGGACACACTTTCCGCCTCGCAGATCGATTGCCGGCCAGATCCGCACGCATTCACCCTCCTCGGGGAGACATCCGAACACACGGAAACCGTTAATATGACACAGTTGCGCGCACTGTTCAAGATGCCCACGAAGGGCTGCGAAAGCCCGCACATGCCCGAAAATGCCGCCGATTGCCGTCTTTACAGTTCCGCAAACCGTTTCAAGACCGCCAATCCCAACCGTTGGCTCTTTTCGGGGTGAAATTGCGTGGCAAAGAGATTCCCTCGGCGGATCATCGAGCAGAATTCATGACCGTATTCCGTAACTCCGGCCACGAGATCGGGATCGGTCGGACGCACGTAGTATGAATGGACGAAGTAGAAAAAGCTGTCGTCCGGGATCCCTTCGAAGATCGGACTGGCGGTTCGGTATCGCACCTGGTTCCACCCCATGTGCGGCACTGAATATTCCGACGGCAAGTCGAACCGAACGACGTCTCCCGACACCACTCCCAACCCGGGATGCTCGCCGTTTTCGAAACTGCGATCGAAGAGAAGCTGCAACCCCAGGCAAATCCCCAAGAAAGGGCGATCGGCGTCGATATGGGCCTTGATCGGCTCCACCATGCCACCGCGACGAAGGTTCGTCATCGCATCCTCGAAGGCTCCGACACCGGGCAGGATGACCTTCGATGCCTCGGCCACCCGTTGCGGGTCGTCGGTCACGATCGCCTCGTACCCAAGCTTCTCCAGGGCCTTCTGAACGCTCCGCAGATTGCCCATCCCGTAGTCAACTATTGCGATCATCATACTTCACTCTTCACGCCTGGTGTGTTGCTCCCTTGGTGAGACATTGCAGGCTACCCGAAAGTTCACGGGAACGGCAATGCGCTACAGCGGGTTGTCAAATCCGTTTGAAATGCTTGTCCAATTCTTTGCGGGTGAAAACGACGGCCGTCGGCCTTCCGTGCGGGCAATGGTGGGCGTCGTCGACCAGATGACTTTGTGCCAACAGGGCGTCAATTTCTTCGGGGCTCAGGCGATCCCCGGCCTTGATCGCCGCTTTGCAGGCGATCATGTGAAGGATTTCGTCCAGCAAATCACGACGATCGGGCGTCTTTCCGGCGTTCAACAACGGCTGAATGGCTGCCCGCAAAATCTCCGCCGGACTCATCCCCGCCAGTAACGCCGGATACTGGACGACCAACACGGTATTTCCACCGAACGGCTCGATCTTTAACCCGAGCGTTTCCAAGACGTCGCCATGCTCCAACGCGACGGCCGCCTCGATCGGGTCCAAGTCGACCGGCTCGGGCACGAGCAGCCCTTGCGATTCCAGCGGCCCGGCATCGATGCGACTTTTCAGTTGCTCGAACAAGATACGCTCGTGAAGGGCGTGTTGATCGATGATGACGACACCGTCTTCGTTTTCGGTCACCAAGTACCGGTTGTGGATCTGCAAGGCTTGGGGGCGTCGGTCCTCCCTGAAGTGGTCGTCCGAGGTGACATTTTCGTGTGCTACCGCCGAATCGGTCGCCGCCGTGTCTTCCGTTTTCGGGGGCGAAGCCTCCTCACGATTTCGCCCCGGTGTGCCCATACGTGCGATCGCCTCGCCGGCCGTTTTTTCGGCGAAGGCACGCCCCAGCCTCGTCAAGGTGAGGGGGCGGCGATCCTCAGGGGCGGGAATGTTCAAGGATGTGCCTCGATCGGAACCGTCGCCTCTTATTTCGGCAAGTTTTCCTTTCGCCCAATCGACCACGGCTTGGCGATGCCGCTGTTCCGATTCCGGATCGTGCGGCGAGTCGTCGACCGACGGTTCGTCGACTCGGGCGGTAAGATCGGCCGACAAGAAACGGGTCCGCAACGCGGATAGCACTTGAGCATACAGCCTTCCTCCGTCGAGGAACCGCACCTCGGCCTTCGTCGGATGGACGTTGACGTCGACCGCATCGGGCGGAATCTCAAGCCACAGGAAAGCGACGGGATAACGCCCGGTCAATAACAAGCCGCGATAGGCTTCTTGCAAGGCATGCTGCAAAGCACGGTCGCGGATCGGCCGACCGTTGAGCAACAGGATTTGCATCTTGGTGTTCGAACGGCTTTCCTGGGGCAGTCCGACGTACCCCCACACGCGAACGTCGCCGTCGGCGCCACCGACCTCGACGAGATTCCGGACCAGCGATTCCCCGTACAAGGCTCCAATTCGCTCGAGTACGGACGCAACCGGCGGCAGATTAAAGAGCAGGCGATCGTTGTGCGTCAACGTGACATGCACCTTCGGATGGCCCAAGGCCAACCGGGCGACGATGTCGGTAATGTGACCGAGTTCGGTCTGGACACTGCGCAGAAACTTCCGTCGGACGGGCGTGTTGTAGAACAGGTCGCGTACCTCGATGACCGTTCCTTTCGGACAACCGCAAGGAACGACCTCGCCGAGACTACCGCCGGTGACCGTCAGCTCGTACCCCGAATCGGCATCCTCGACACGGCTGCGAATTCGAAAGCGGCTGACCTCGGAAATCGACGCCAACGCTTCGCCCCGGAAGCCCAAGGTCGTTACGTGAAAGAGATCGTCGACGTCGTCGAGCTTGCTGGTGGCGTGACTGGCGACGGCAAGGGGCAGATCGTCGGCTGAAATCCCGCAGCCGTTGTCGGCAACGCGAACGAGCTGCGTACCGCCTTTTTCGATGCTGATATCGACCCGCGTCGCCCCGGCATCGAGGGCGTTTTCAAACAACTCCTTGACCACACTGGCGGGACGTTCCACGACCTCGCCGGCAGCGATCTTGTTGATCAGACTTTGCGAAAGTCGCCGAATCTTGGGCATGCTCATCTCCAACCGCAAAACATCCGTCGTAGCGGGCCGCCTCCGTTTTAGAGAGCGGAAGCCGTTACCGCCGCCTCCATCTCACCAAATCCGTCGTGCCGTTCGTCGCCAGACATCGATCTCGGGTCAAGTCGACGAACTAGGAAAGTTCGTATTCCTTGATTTTGCGATAGAGCGTCCGTTCACCGATACCCAATTTTCGTGCGGCTTCTTCGCGGTTTCCGCCGGTCGCCCGCAACGTCTCGGCGATTAACAACTTTTCGACCTCTCGCAACGGCTTGCCGACCAACGACGCCAACGACACTTCTCCCGAACCGGACGTCGTCGTTGCCGTATCGCTGAGTTCGTCGGGCAGATCGTCGACATCCAAGAGTCCGTCATAATCGACGACGACCATGCTTTCGATTACATTTCGCAACTGGCGAACATTCCCCGGCCAACGATATGCCTGAAGGCGACGACGGGCAACGGCGGAGATGCCGCGGATCTCTTTTCCGTGTTTCTGGGAAAACTGCTTGATGAAATGGTCCACAAGGATAGGAATATCCTCGGCGCGCTCGGCCAACGAGGGAAGCCGAATGGTGACCACCTTGAGACGATGATACAAATCGCGGCGGAACGTCCCTTCTTCGACGGCTTCTTCCAGATTCGCGTTCGTCGCCGAAAGCACACGCACGTTGACGCGAATCGGATCGTTCGAACCGACTCGCGTAATCTCGCCGTTTTCCAATACGCGCAACAACTTGATCTGCGTCGCCATCGGCATGTCGCCGACTTCGTCCAAAAACAGCGTGCCGCCGTGCGCGTACTCGAATTTTCCCATCCGGTCGCTGCACGCGTCGGTAAACGCGCCTTTGACGTGTCCGAACAGTTCGCTCTCGAGAATGTTTTCGCTCAAAGCAGCGCAGTTGAGCGCCACAAACGGCTTATTCTTGCGCGGACTGTTCTGGTGAATCGCCTGGGCGACCAATTCCTTCCCGGTACCGGTCTCGCCCAAGATCAAGACGCTCGCATCGGTCGGGGCGATGCGTTTGAGCTTCTCGATCACCTGGCGCATCTGGGGACTGTCGCCGATGACGCCTTGAAAACCGAATCGCTCATCGAGGCGCCGTTGCAATTCGGCGTTGTCGCGGCGCAACTGGGCGCTTTCCGCAGCTTTCTTGACGACGGCCCGCAACTGCTTCAAATCGAGGGGCTTCAACAGGTAGTTGAATGCCCCTTCCTGGATGGCCGTCACCGCCGAGCTGACCGACCCGTGACCGGTGATCAAGATGACCTCGGCGTGGGGCTGCTCTTTCTTGGCATGGCTCAAGATCCCCAACCCGTCGACGTCGTTCATGACCAAGTCGGTCACGATCACGTCGAACGGTTCCGAATCGATCTTGCGAATGCCCTCATTCCCCGACACGGCAACGGCACATTCCAATCCTTGACTTTCCAACGCATCGGCCACCGTCCACGCGTGCGACTCGTCGTTGTCGACGATCAGCACCTTCGCGACCCGGCCGTTTTCTTCGTGTTCGGCTTGCTTTTTCTTAGGTGACATCTTTGGATGGCTCTTTCTTGCAGTCACCGGTGGCGACATCAAATGGTTGCTTGATCCACATCGGCCGCCAAGGCGTTTTGCTCTTCACTTTGCAGTCGCGGAGGCGTGGGCAACACGATGGAAAACTGCGTTCCCTTTCCCCGTTCGCTTTGGACGAAGATTCGACCGCCGTGGGCCTCGATCACTTGCTTGGTGATGGCCAACCCCAATCCCGACCCGTTTCGCTTGGTCGAGTAGAACGCGTCGAAGGCGTTCCGCAGGATTTGAGCGTCCATCCCGCACCCCGTATCGATCAAATCGAGGCGTACGCCGTCGGGGCAGGGGGTGGTGCGGACGACGATTTGACCGCCCTCGGGCATGGCTTGCTCGGCATTGATGATCAAATTCCACAACGCACTGCGAAACGCCTCGGGGTCGAGCATCACCGTCGGCAGGCTGCTGGAAAGGTAATCGATGACCTCGATTCCGGCCTCTTTCGCCTTGGGCGCATAAAAATCCAATAACTGGCGGACCTCGCCGTTCAATTGACAGGGGACCAGCTTCAATTGCCTGGCCCGGGTGAATTTCAAAAAATCATCGAGAATCGTTTGAAGCCGTTCGCATTCTTTGTATACGATTTCGATCTTTCTCGCGGCGCGTTTTTCTCGGGGCGTTTCGGGTTCCGCGAAATCCTCGGCCAACAACTCGAGGTTCAGGCGAATCGTCGAAAGGGGATTCTTGATCTCATGCGCCAAACCGCCCGCCAGCCGGGCAATGTCATGATAGTAATCCCGTTCCCCTCGCCCTTGCGATCGATTATCGTGTTCGCCCAAAGAATCCATTTCTCTCACCTTTCCCGCGTTTGGCAGGCCACCGCTCAACTCGACACGTCGAGCCGACGCCCCCGATGCGTGCCCCCCTTGTCGATAGATTTTCCTGAATTTTCCCCCGTCGGAAAAGGCTTTGCCGATCGTCTTCTCAAACGGCGGGGCGTCCCGAAATGCAAAACGGAGCCCGCAATATTCCATCGCGAACTCCGTTGATCGACTGTTTTCACGACGGCACGGCCGTCATCGGCCGACGGCTCAATTCCGCCGGCGTCCGCCGCCGCGGCGTCGTTCTCCGCCGTGACTCGAATGGCCGTTGCCGCTTCGGCCCTGCGGCGGGCGGGGAGAAGTCGCGGCCGTGTCTTCGATCCCCAACTCTTGCAGAGCACTCTTCCGGCTCAGTTTCACCCGATCGTTGTCGTCGATCGAGATCACTTTCACCTTCATGGGATCGCCGACCTTGCAGATGTCGGTCACGCTCGACACGTATCCATCCGACAGCTCGCTGATATGGCACAAGCCGTCCTTGCCGGGAAGAATCTCGACGAACGCACCGAACTCCTTGATGCTCGTAACGGTTCCGTCGTAGATCTTTCCGATCTCGACCGAAGCGGTTACCGCCTCGACCTGCTCCAACGCCTTTTGGGCCGCCGAAAGATCGCGGCTGGCGATCGTGACCGTCCCGTCGTCTTCGACTTCGATCACGGCGCCGGTTTCTTCCTGAATCGCCCGAATCACCTTTCCTCCCGGGCCGATCAAGGCACCGATCTTTTCCGGATCGATCTTCGTCCGGAGCAACCGCGGCGCGAACTGCGAAATGTCGTCGCGAGGGCAGGGGATCGCCGCCAACATCTTGCGAAGGATTTCGAGGCGAGCTTCCCGGGCTTGGGCCAATGTCGCCCGGATCATCTCTTCGGTGATCGTGTTGATCTTCAGGTCGAGTTGAATTCCGGTGACGCCGTTCTGCGTCCCGGCAACCTTGAAGTCCATGTCGCCGAAATGGTCCTCTTCGCCGATGATGTCGGTCAGCAGGACCCATTTATCGTCGGCCTCTTTGACCAACCCGATCGAGATTCCGGCCACCGGGTTCCGGATCGGTACGCCCGCCGCCATCAGGCCCAAGGTGGCCCCGCAAACGGTCGCCATCGAGCTGGAACCGTTCGATTCCAGGATGTCGGAGATGATGCGAATCGTGTACGGGAATTCGTCGGGCGACGGCAACACGGGCTGCACGCTGCGTTCCGCCAAGGCCCCGTGCCCGATTTCACGGCGTCCGGGCCCACGAATCGGCCGGCACTCGCCCACCGAAAACGGCGGGAAGTAGTAGTCCAGCATGAACTTCTTGCTGTATTCTTCGATGATCCCGTCGACACGTTGCTCGTCTCGCGAGGTACCCAAGGTGACGGTGATCATCGCCTGCGTTTCGCCGCGTTGGAACAACGCCGAACCATGCACACGGGGCAGCACGTCCACCTTGCAGGTGATGTCGCGCAAGTCTTTCGGGCCGCGACCGTCGGGCCGTTTTCCCTCGAGAATCATGTCGCGAACGACACGTTGCTCGAGATCGTGCCAAGCCTTGTTGAACTCGGCGACCGATACGGCGTCTTCCGCCTCGGGATCGGGAATGACGGCCGCAAGGGCCTCCTCGTACACCGCGTCGCAAGCCGCCTTGCGTTCCAGCTTACCGGGGGTTTGCTTGGCTTCGCGGAACCGTTCGTAATAGTCGGCTTTCAGTCGCTCGAACAGTTCGTTCGAGGGCAGCTCGGGCGCCGGGATCTTCTCCGGCTTGATCCGTGCGGCGAGTTCCTCTTGCAGCTCGCAAATCTGCTGGATGTACTCCGACGCCGCAACGATCGCTTCGGCCATGACATCCTCGGGCAGCTCATGCGCAAACCCTTCAATCATGGCGACGCCGTCCCGGTTGCCCGACACGATCAAGTCGAGCTCGCTTTCCTCGAGCATGTCTTGCGTGGGGAACGGCACGAACTTGCCGTCGACCAAGCCCAACCGCAAGGAACCGATCGGTCCTTCGAACGGAATCTTCGACACGGTCAACGCGGCCGAAGCCCCGATCATTGCCAACACGTCGGGGTCGTTCTGCTGGTCGGCCGCCATGGCCAGAGACTGCACTTGCACTTCGTCCCGAAACCACGCGGGAAAATTGGGACGGATCGGTCGGTCGATCAATCGCGAGATCAACACCTCGCGCATCGTGGGCCGACCTTCGCGTTTCAGAAATCCCCCCGGGAACTTACCGGCCGCCGCAAACCGTTCCCGATAGTCGCACGTCAGGGGAAAGAAATCGATCCCTTCCCTGGGCTTGCCCGTGGTGACCGCACAGAGCACCACGGTATCACCGTAACCTACAAGGCAGCAACCTGCCGCCTGCTTGCCAAGTTCTCCTGTTTCAATCCAGAGAGTACTCGCTCCAATCCGCTTCTCGACGCGTTCTTTCAAGATCGTCCTACCTTCACTACGTCACTGTTCCGGCGACCGTAGTCGAAAGCAAACCGACGACCGATCTTTCTGAGAAGCCTTTCCGCTGTACTTACGAGGCAGGCAGTCTGGTCCGTCCCACCGTTTTCGACGGCCGACATTCAACCGACCGACCCGACGGCGACGGCGTTCACCGCCGGAGCACTACTTGCGGATACCCAGACGCTTGATCACGTCGAGATATCGTTGCCGATCCTCTCGTTTCAAATAATCGAGCAGCCGTCGACGCTGGTTGACAAGCATCAACATCCCACGTCGCCCGGCAAAATCTTTGCGGTGCACACGCAGATGCTCCGTCAACGAGTTGATCCGTTCGGTCAAGATCGCAATTTGGACCTCGGCCGAACCGGTATCATTCTCGCTACGACGAAAC
>CAYVVR010000073.1:0-10544 GCA_964454655.1 uncultured Planctomycetaceae bacterium
GACCGGCGAACGGAGGACGACCGTCTTCCTCACCCCGCGGCCCCATTCCACGACCGGCAGGACCCATCGGAGGACCGGGACGACGATCGGCTTCGGGACCCTTGGGGCCATCCTCTCGACCTTCCGGACGTTGCGGCGGCGGACCGCCGGGGCCGCCTCGTTCGGCCGCCAACCGACGCACCAATCCGCCGAATTCCTCCGGATCCAACTTCTGGTCGCCGTTGCGATCGGCCTTTGCCAAACCTTCCTTTGCAGCTTGTTTCAGCCGTTCAGGAATTTCGTCCTTCGAGAGAACGCCGTCGTTGTTCTTGTCCAAGTGTTTGAACATCATCGGCGGGGAAGGCCGATCCGGTCGCGGCGGACCGTCCTGAGCCGATGCCGTTGCGGCACTCAGCAGCCCTAAGCCGCCGGCAACCGCCAGTACTACCAAAACGCGCAAACGCATACGCTAACCTCCTTCGACAAAAGCCGAACCATCGATCGACGCCCGATCGGCGTCTTACCATCCGAGAAGTGGTTTCAGAAGACGCGTCCCTGAAAAGGCGGCCCGCGTCGGGCCGTAAGCGGAGAGCCGTCACGTGATTCCTCGCTGTCCATTAGATCCAACCACGACGGCCGACGCTGGTTTCGCCGGAACATTCGTTTTTTTGTCGCGTTTACGCGGAATCGATGCATTGCACGCGGCGTTCGACGGCCTTCCGTCTACCCCCGGCTACCGGCAAATTCGGGAAAAATCCCGGTGCGGCGCGAACCGAACCCGAGAACATCCGTACAGTACTTCGCAAGGGCGACAAACGGCATGGAGGCTTCGAAGGCAATGACCGCTTCAACACCCCCGACACATCGGCACACCCGCCACACGATCGACCACCGACCGCACGATGTCCGGAACCGGCACCGGCGGCACGGCACACAAAGTCGGAATAGCAGGAGCCGATCACGTCTTGCGGGCAAGCGCGCTCGACGGCCTCAACCCGACTCACCGCGGCCACCGTTCTGCCGCGCAAACCTTGCCCTTTCGGTTCTCGAACGACCAACGGGAACAGGCGTTGCGTCCGTCAGGGAAGCATCGTTTGATACGACGCGCTGCCGCAACCCTTTTGTGAATTGGCGGTTGCGAAGAGGTCGAATAGACGCATGCAAGCCCCGCCTCCTTGGGAAAGGGAACCTCGTAGCCGCGATTGACGATGATTCGCGTCGACCATGCTTGCCGCCGGGTTTCCCATGCGTTGCGTGGCAAAACACCAAAACCAGTAAAGATGGGCAAGCGACCAATCGTAATCGGATACGTCGTTTTCCTTTCGCGGCGAGGCCTGCACAAAAGGGCTGCTATGGCGACAACTTGCAACTTGGGCTATAGTTACAGTACACGAAGGTGAGTTGTTTCACGACAAGGATGTCGGCACAGTCGTGCCGAAAGAACTTGACCGAGCGGGACTCCGCACCGCCGTCGCCGCGTGATCGGGTGTTCTGTTTGCGGAAATCCGGCTCGGTCCCAACGACCGGTTCATTCGACGGAGTTTATCTTTTCGGCAACAACGGCTCCCTTCGTCGCAGAGGAGAATTCATCATGCAGATTTACGGTCCGAACTATTTGCACGGTCCGCAGGGAATCACGGGCCCGCACGCAAATCGACCGACCAAGCCGCAGCCGATCGACGGCAACTCGGCCCCGATTCAGGACGAGTTGCAGATCTCGGACGCCGCCCAACTGCTGGACAAGGTGAACGAGATCCCCGAAATGCGCATGGAGCGCATCGAGCAGATTCGGGCCGAAATCGCCAACGGCACGTATGAAACACCTGAGAAGCTGGACATCGCGATTGAGAGACTTCTGGACGAGATCGGGTGAGTTCGGAACGGCAACAACCATCGCAAACGACAGATTCCGCCGGTGAGCCGATCGCCCGGCTCACCGAATATCTCCGTGCCCGCGGACGGCGCATGACCGCCCAACGACGCCTCATCGTCGAAATGATCTTCAGCCATCACGATCATTTCGACGCCGAAGAACTCATGGAGCATCTTCAAGACTCCATGAAGAAGCGGGAAGTCAGCCGCCCGACCGTCTATCGCACGCTGAACGAGCTCGTCGAAGCAGGTCTTCTTCGCAAGATGATTCTGCGGGGCCGAAGCATCTACGAACACGATTTCGGCTACCCCGAGCACGACCACCTCTATTGCAGGCAATGCCATCGCCTGATCGAGTTTCACGACGAACGGCTGACCCAACTGCGAGACGAAGTCAGCCGCACACACGCCTTCGAAGCGGACGGCCACCGGATGCTCATCACCGGTGTGTGCGCCGATTGTGCTAAACAACCGGAACGACGGCGTCACGTGTGATTCATTTTTCGTCGATGCTTTTGTCTTTGTCGCCGATCGACAATTGCCGAGCTTCGTCGAGACTGTAATCGGTCGATCCGTTCCAGGTGACGACGATCGCGCCGGTCGAAGACCGAAAAAAGCCCGCCCCGAGAAATGCTCCCAGGGCGGGCGTGTCTTCCAAGGCGTGTTCAAACCGTGCTGCGCTTACTTCGCGAGCGCCGGCTTGAGCAGCCACTCGGCCAAGATCTGGATCTGTTCGTCGGTCAACATGTTCTTCGCCGGATCCTCCGAGCCCGCGTACGACGGCATCGCGTCGTTCGACTTGCCGTAGTAGCGCGAGTGCGTCGGGTCGGCGATGATGCCTTTCAGCCAGGCCACCGATCCGTAGCCGGTCAAATCGGGACCGCCGTCGCCCTCTTCGTAGAACTTGTGGCAATCGATACAAGTGAAGTCTTCGAAGAGGTACATCGTGTCCTCGTCCGGCGGTTCGGGATCGGGGCCTTTCTTGGCCTCGGCAGCCAAGGCGGCGATGAGTTCGTCGAACACGTCGTCGCCGATATCGTCGATCAGCTCGCGAAGACTCCCTTGGACGAAGTCGACCATGTCGCCTTCCGCGAACGCCGTGTGACCGAAGTACTTCGGCCCGTCGATCTGCTTTCGATCCAGGAAGCCTCGAATCCAGTCTTCCGTTGCGAAACCGCCCAGATCGGGCGCGGCGGGATGCTCGGGAACGATGTCGCCGTCTTCCGTGCCCGTATGGGGATGACACACCGCACAACCGGCCGTCTCGAACAGCCAGCGTCCCTGCCGATTGCGATCCTCAGGCATCGGCGGCAGGTCGGCTTTTCGGCCCTCCCACACGCCCAAAGCCAACAAGGCAGGCTTCGGCGACGAAGGCTTTTCCTCCGGCGTTTCCTCCTCGGTGGGCTCGTACCAATCGCCCCGCAGCCAATCGGCCAGCACGGCGACCTGCTCGACCGACAACCGGTTCTTCTCGGGGGCCGCGGCATCTTCGACGTAGCTGGGCATGCGGTCGTTTCGCGCCGCATAGAACGCCGAATGCGTCGGATCGGCGATCATCCCGATGAGCCATTCCCGCGAACCGTAACCGGTCAAATCGGGTGCGGCGCCCACCGGCCCATTCCCGCGGTAGCGATGGCAGCGGGCACATTCCGGACCGGCAATCAACTCGCGTCCGCGAGCGACGAGGTTCGCATCCAGCGGCTCTTTCGACAACCCGGCCTCGGCGACCAACGCTTCGATGATCGCATCCTGATCTTCCTCGGGCACGTCGCCGAACTTGTCTTGCACGTACCGCACCATCATACCGGTCGCGAACTTCGTGTTCCCGAAGTAGCGTGCCGATTGAACGTGTTCCGGATCGAACAGTTTCTCGATCCACGCTCGAGTGCCGAAACCGTACAAATCGGGAGCACTCGGATTGTCGCTGGTCAATGCCTTCGATTCGTCTTCAGGCGTCCAATTGTGGCAACTGACGCACTGTTGATCATAGAGTTTCGGGCCTTGCAATTTCGGATCGCGTTTGAGCATCGCCAAGGCACCGTCGGGCGAAACCCCTCGATTGCCCTGGATGATCTCAATGATGCGTTCCGCTTGTGCTTCTTCGGCTGCTACCGATGCGTGGTACTCTTCGTCGTGCCAGTCGTGCTTCCAGGCCACATACGAGTAATAGCCCAGCCCGCCGAGCACGACGAGATACACCGCCATATTGAATACGTATCCCAGCAGATCAAGCCGTCCCGCAAACGGCATCAACAGGAACAAAACCATCACGATCGAGGGAATCACGAAGATCGGCAAGATCTTCCATTCGCCGGGAAACGCGTTCGAGAAACCGTACAGGCCGCGGAACGACCATTCGGGGCGGGCCCCAGCGTAGAAATTGGCCGGGTTACGATCGGCTGGAGAACCGAGATCGGCCCCCAGGTGCATCGCCGGATGTTCCAGCGCCGACTTGTCTTTCATGGCCGGTGCGAACACGAACCCCAACACGACGGCACATGCGACGATGCAAGCTGCCCCATGCAGCACCGGGTGGAATCCCTTACGTTTCCGCGTTTCGGGGAATGCCGTTCGCGGTACAGCCGCCAATCGCGAAGTCCAAGCGTGCAGCAAGAACAACGCGATGAGTCCGCCGGCAAACACGGCCACGTGCAAGGCAAAGAATCGCGTAAGCGTCGCCGATCCCATTTGAGGGCCGCCGGCCGCCAACCGGAACAAGTCGTCGCCCACCTCGGGCAGCAGGTTGAGAAAGCTCACACGTGTTTTCGTCGCCGCGTACGCTTCTTGGTCCCAGGCCAGCAAATCCCCGGTCAAGCAAGCCCCCAGGGCAAACAAGCCCAGGAACAAGGCGGTCCAATACACAAATTCGCGCGGCGCCCGCACCAGGCCGCGGACGATCAGCCACGTCACGTAAAGCCCCAACCACCCCACCAGCACTTGGGCGGTCCAAAAGTGGATGCCGCGCACCAGCCACCCCAGCGGCACCTCGTACTGGATGAAGTAAACGCTTTCCCATGCCGTTTGGGCGCTTGGGCTGTAATACGCCCACAAGACAAATCCCGTGATTGCTTGGACGCACAGCAAAAAGGCCGTAACCGACATCCCGAGCGTCCACCAGGCTCGACCGGGTGACGCCGTTTCGCAAGCCTCAGGATTCGGGCAACACAACCGATCGGCCAACCAGGTCCTGATTCCCTTACATAATTTCATGGATAGGCTTCCCGACGATTTACGATTCGTTTGCGGTTCAATGGCACGATTGGAAAGAACGCCGCTCAGGCCACCGGCTTCTTCTCGGCGACTCCGACTTGGAAATTCTGGAATTCGACCCACACTTCGCCGCCGTTTCGCAATTCGACGGTCAGCGTGTCGAGATCACGCGGACTGGGCGAAACCTCGTCCAATCGCTTCCCCGACAAGTCGAAATGGGCCTGATGGCACGGGCAATAGAACTGTCCCCCGTCGTCCGCTTGCATGAATTCGACCGAGCAGCCGGCATGCGGACAAATCACCTGAAATGCCTCGACCTGGTCGCCTTGCACACGGCGCAGATAGACGGCACCGACCGGCTCGCGCGAGCGCACCCAAGCGTCGACCTGGTCGAGCACGACGGGGAACTTTCGCGGGGTGCCGTCGGCGGGCAATTCATCCAAGGTCGTCAACCGCACGAATGTGCCTCCGCCGCCTTTTCCCAAGGCAGGCGAAAAAAAGGCAGCCAGCGCCGAGAGCCCTGCCGGCACCAAGGCAACCAAACCGAACACCCATGCCACGGCGCAACCCAAAAAACTACGCCGCGGTTCGCCCGTACAACAACACATCTTTTCCGGCTTCTTTTCTGCGTTCATTCGCGATCATCCCCTATCACGGTTCGGCCGCACCTCGGCCTCTTGCAAGGTAACGCGCGACTTCTCGGGCAACGGAACCTTCGACCACCACCCGCTAAACGGTAGCTTGCCGAAACTCTATCGCCGTCCCATTCTGCCCCGACACGACGGCTTTTTCAAACGATCCCGGATCAATCTCAAAGAAACACCGCAACGTCGAGGTGGGCGCATACCGATCTTGCGCCCCATACCGGCCACATCAGAGCCTACCCCCAATCGGAAGGGTTCTTCAAGGGGGCGAGGGATCAACCGTTTCGTCGAGAGTGCATCATCGGAGGGACACACACCGCACGGCGGGAGGGAAGCACGTAGCCCTCTCGGCACGTAGGAAGGTATGTGCTTGCTTGGTAGTGGGTACGCATCGGCCGGAAAATCGTTCGCTCGAACCACAGCCGAAATTTCGGGAAGCGCCCGGCGCTACGTCCACCACCCAATTGGGTTATTCTTGCATCGCCGCCCTCACGGCGTCAAGCACATTTCGCTGCGCTTCGGGCAATGGTCCCGGCACCGTGGCCCCGGCGGCCGCCTTGTGGCCTCCGCCGCCGAATTGAGCCGCCACCTTGCTACAATCGAGGTTCGTGCGACTGCGGAAGCTGACCTTGAATTCTCCGGACGGTTGCTCGATCAGAATGACGGCCACTTTCGTACCGCCCACCGACAAGGTCGTGTTGATGATATCTTCGCTGTCGGAGGGCACGGCGCCGCATTCTTCGAAGTCGGCACGGGTAAGGTACGTGTGAATCAGGTGCCCCTCTTGCTCGACGCGAGCGCGCTGCATGGCACACCCGGCCAGGCGGAACCGCGGTAACCGCTCGTTCTCGTACAGGTCGCGATAGAGCCGGTCGGGGGCCGCACCGCAATCGATCAGGTACGAAGCGACGCGATACGTGTCGCCCGTCACCGACGAAAAACGGAACCAGCCCGTATCGGTGGCGACCGCCGACAACAGCGCCGTTGCCATCGCCGGGGTCGGCTGCATGCCGGCGGCGGCAACCAACTCGGTAATCAGTCGGCCCGTGGCCTCGGCTTCGGTATTCTTGAACAACTCGGCTCCCAAATCGTCGGCGCTCACGTGGTGATCGATCACCAACTTTTGGCCGGCGAATTTGCGAATGCAATCCCCCATCGCCCCCAATTGCGCCCACGCCGTCGTGTCGAGCACGATCAGCACTTCGGCGGCATCGAGCGTCTCTTGCGTTCCCGGCTCGCCGATTTGTCGAAGGCGTCCGTCGTCTTCGAGAAAAGCCAAGTGCGGCGGCATTTTGAAGTCGTTGATGCACGCCACTTCTTTGCCCATCGACTCCAACAACATGGCCATTGCCAACTGGCTGCCGACCGCATCGCAATCGGGGCGAATATGTGTCACCAACACGAAACGCTCGTGATCACGCAAAATGCCCAACAACCGGTCCCAGTCGATTCGGCTGGGGTTCCGAAGCGTCAACTCAGCCGCTTGAGTGTTCGTCGACTCCGCCAAGATATTTCCCTTTCGTTCAAGTCGGATATTCACCGCGTCCGGCGCGAGCGATCGGCCGCGCGTTTGGTTTGTGTTCTCACCCGCTATCGAAGGCCGCCTTTCCCGCTCCGAACGTCTCGTCGAAGATGCGGCTCGTCGCCTCGACGTCTCGACGCATTTGGGTCAGCAACGATTCCACCGAATCGTGCTTTTCCACCCCGCGCAAACGCTCCAAAAACTCGACTTCCAACCAACGATCGTACAAGTCGCCCTGGAAGTCGACGATGAACACTTCGAACTTCACCGAGTATTCATCGAAAGTCGGATTCCCTCCCAAACTGATGGCCGCGGGCCATCGGCGCCCGTCGACCCATGCCGTACCGGCGTAAATCCCCTCGTCGGGCAAAATCGTTTTCACTCGCTGGAGATTGGCGGTCGGATAGCCCAACGTGCGTCCTCGGGCCGCTCCGTGGACGACAAGACCGCAGGTGCGAAAAGGCCGTCCCAACAAGCGTCCAGCCCGGGCCACCTCGCCCTTGCCGATGAGCTGCCGAATCCGCGAACTCGAGACGGGCTTTCCGTCGATCTCGACGGCCGGCACGCCTTCCACCACGATGCCGTGCGGAGCGGCCAACGTTCGCAGCGTTTCCAAATCGCCTTCGCGACCGCGTCCGAATCGGAAGTCGGCTCCCTCGACGATGCCTTTCACCCGCAATCGATCGAGCAATATTTCCTGAAAGAACTCTTCGGCAGAACGCCCCAGCAGTGCGGCATCGGCCGGCAAGACCACGACCGCATCGATGTTTGTTTCCGCCAAGAGCCGGAACTTGAAATCCGTCCACGTAAGCGGGCGAATCGGTTCATTCGGACGCAACACGGCGGCCGGATGCGGATCGAACGTCACGGCGACGGCGGGACCACCGAGGCGACCGGCCAATTCACGGGTGCGCTCAAGCAGCTCGCGATGGCCGCAGTGCACCCCATCGAAATTGCCGATCGTCACGACCCCGCCGCGAACGCTCGGATTGTCGTCTAAATCACCAACTCGCACGATTCTCACGCACCACCTCGCCTTGGAATCGATCCGGCTACGGCATCGTCCCTCTCAAGACCCGCTACCCAAAGAGCGTTCCCCCTGAACACAGCCGGGGCTGAGGTCCGAAGAATCCTATTATAGTCGCCGGTCGATCCCGGAGAACCGCCGAGACGGTCTTCGCAACGGCGAGAAGCAAGCGCAGAAACACGCGAGATCGCAATGCGGGACTATTGCGTCACCTTCGTCAGACGCTGGATTTCGTCCCGAATCTTGGCCGCTTCCTCGAACCGCTCTTCGTGCACGGCGCGTTCCAGACGCCGTTGCAGCAAAGGCAAACGCGATTCGACCGGTTCTTCCTCGGGATCGATACGATCCAACGACTCGAGCAGCTCGTCCCGCCACTTCTTCAGATGGACGAGTTCCGGATACTCGTCTTCTTTGGCGAGCAGATCGTAATCTTCGAGAAACTCCCGAATGCGGTCGATTCCTTCTTCGATCGCCTCGATCGCCTGCGCGATGCGTTGCTTTTCGACCAACGGTTTCGCCACCGCCCGGGCGTGCATCATCGCCGCATAGGGCCGCCATTGATCGAATTGGGCGATGTTCTCTTCGCTGACGGCGTAGGTGCGTACGAACTGGAAGAGTTGGTAGTTTCGCTCGGTATCGCGGGCGCACGCTTCATACCGCTCGAGATGCCAAAGGCTCAGATACCGATGGTAGTACTGAACGGCCTCACGCCAAAGGCGAGAACAGGCTTCGTCGTCGAGCACGAACGGAGGTCCGTCGGGATTGGCCGCCTCGTGCTCGTCGCGGCGAGCCTGATAGTAGTCGAACCACGACGGATAGCCGCACGGCGTGGCGCCGTCGGGACGGCCGTCCATCTCCATCTGTAACAGCCCTAGATCGAGACGAAGCTGGACCTTTTCTTTTCCGTCGTCTCCTTCGATGATGCGAACGCTCAGCTTGTCGGGATCGAAATCCCAACCGGCAATGATCTTGCTAATGTCGTCCGACATCGAGTCCCGCGCTCCTCGTACTCAACCCGCGTGTCTTGCCCCAACGACCGCGTCCCCACCGAACAGGCAGGTCGCAGTCCCGGTCGATGGGCAATCACCGACCGCATAGTTCGATTGTACTTGGCCGGCGTTCACTTCACAGGGACCGACACGTTCGTTTTCCGGGAATTTCACGGTTTCCTCGCAGACGATGCCCGCAAACCAGGAGAAAACCGGCAAATACGTCAAACGGCGTAATTCGCGAAAACACCCCGGCAAACGTTTTTCAAGACGAGGCAAACGTGCAGACGAGCGCACACCAAGCGTGTGCAACGGCCTCGGGCACCTCATGCGAGCAACCGACGTCACTCGACTTCGCGAATGATCGGTTCCATGACCTTCGTGTTGCGTTCGACGGCCAGAACGATCGTTCGTTCAAGCAACCCGTCGCCGGTTTGAGCGACGATCGGCAACACGTGACGCCGATCGGCCAAGTGGAATCGCACCGAGAACGTCCCGTCCGACTCGAGTTCGACGGGCTCTCCCTTGATGGCGACTCGCGAGTCGGGGGCGACGCGACCGCTCACTACCAACTCGGCATCGACCTCGAAGGGGAACTCGAGCTCGCCCAATTCCTCGTCGGAGGTGAGACCGACCGGGCCCAAAATGGGCTTCGTCATGGGCCGCTTCAATCGGCGTTCGAAGATTTCCCGCAGCCGTTCTTGTTCGTGCGGCGAATCGCTTCGACTGAGCGCGTAGATGCGTTCGTAATCTTCGGCGACGCCTTCCCAATTCAAGTCGGCCGATTGCGTCGAGCCGGTTTGCGGCGTCGTCACGACGTTGCTTCGGGCCAACGAGAAAAACCTCGCGCCGGGTACCAAGTAACCGATGTCGACTTGGAACGACTGCGGCGGATCATCGACATTCAAGTACCAGTTGTTGACTCGGCCGTGAATCTCGACATCTTGCACCAACTCGCGCTCGTGGCTGCTGGCGGCGTCGTGAATCACCTTCCACAGTCGCAAAACCGGTTTGGCGATATGCCAATGCTGGCCCAATGCGACACGCGCCCGATTGACCGACTGTTGGGTGATTTCCCAATACGCTTGCAGCCAATACGAATCGCGAACGATCAAGGCGATCCGGTCCTCGCCGACCGGTTGCGAGTCGTCCACGTCGGTCGCGATGTCTTTCGCCTCGCGTAGCTTCGCCCACAACTCGCGCAATTCACGCGTCGAGCCGTCGCCGCCCGCTTTGCGTTTCGACTTGGTTCGACCGTTGGAACCTTTGGCTGCCGTCTTCGTTTTGGAGCTACTCTTGGC
>CAYVVR010000073.1:10554-11358 GCA_964454655.1 uncultured Planctomycetaceae bacterium
GTCTTACTTTTTCGACCGGAAGCCCGTTTTGCGGTTTGACCATTCTTGCCGTTGCGTGAAGCCCCTGCCGCCACCTGCCCGTTTTTCTTGGTCCGACCATTGCGAGACGACTTCGTGGTTCCGCTCCCCGCTTTTTTGCGTCGGGAAACCTTGACCAACGCGTCGATCAACTCCTGTTTCCGCATGGCATGCCAACCGGGGATGCCGTGCGCTTTCGCCATTTCCGCGAGGTCTTTGACGGTGTGCAACTTCAATTCCGACGCGGTTGTCACGGTGGAACCTCCGATGGACCGCTTCAAATTGTCTCAGTTATCGGGAGGTAGGCGATCGGTGGTAACACGATGGGGCGGGCCTCGATACCCAACGTCTCCGCTCGCAAACATTCACGAACCGACACGATTTCGGGGCACAAAGCCGCCGAATCGCGGGGAGAGTACCGGGTACACTCCCGCCTCTTGTCTCTGATTCCGGAGACCATCACAGGGCGCAGAGTCCGTTGCGAACGAACAGTTCACGAGATCTCCTCGGCGGCCGGGTGGGTGGGACCACCGTTCTCCATCTCGCGGCGGTTTGCAAAGTCGGTAGGTCTCGCTGCTTCAAAAAACCGCGAATCAACTGTTCGACTGTGACGAACGCGACAAAGACGCACCAGCCACAATTTCGCCCTTGCCGCTGAAGCTGTGGGATATCACTTGGTTTCGATTTTACCGCGCCGGCGCAGCCCACGCAACGATCGGCCACCAATTCCCATAAACCCCCAAGCCCGCCACGACCGACACAACCCCCTATTACAAAGCAACTTAC
>CAYVVR010000074.1:0-11260 GCA_964454655.1 uncultured Planctomycetaceae bacterium
CCCTCCGTTCGCTCGGTCGATTCGCCGGTTTCCTCGGCACCTAATCCCAGTTCTTCGCTCGCTTCGGCATACGGATCGTAGCCGATCTCGGGGAACTCGGTTTCGGGATCGATCATCCATTCGGTCATCGAGAAGCTCACGGGCCGCGGGTCTTGCGGACGATCGCGAGTGACCGTCACCGTCACGCTCAGCAGGCCGTAATCGTCGATCGAGACGACATCGACCGAATACAACCACGCCGTGTCGTCCATGACGAAGGTTTCTTCGTTGAGCGTTTCGTCCAAGGGGCTGTCCGACACGCTTTCCAGCGGTAGTTCACCGGCACGCAGTTGGGCCAAGATGCTCGCGCACGCCAGTTGAGCCGTGCATTGTTCGCGGGCGATTCGGGCGTTCCGCATCGCCAGGTAGTTCAACTGCACGAGAATCGCCAGCGACAACAGCAAGATCGCCAAGGCGAGGACGACCTCGACCAAGGTGAATCCGCGGGTGGTCCGAAGGCGACGTCGCATCAGTAGACTCCTTGCTGCGATTCACCTTCGAGGCGGAACATGTCGGAAACGACCGCCGTGCCCGTCAAACCGCGCAGCGACAGTTCGATCGCCTGCCCGTATCGGTTCTTCAAGACGACCCGGGCGGCGGTCGCCGTGCCGTCGGGATAGAACAAGATCGGTTGCGCCTCGGTTCCCAGGGCAGGTTCGCCCGGTTCCGGTTCTTCCCAAGCGAGGCCCAGCGCCGAATCGGTGACCGTGGTGTTCACCAACGACGTTTCGTCGGTCGTGTAGGCGTCGCTTTGCGCCGTCCAATCGACTTCGACTTCGGCGAAGACGACGTCTTCCGGCAGGTGTTGCACGGTCCGAAAGATGGGCGGCAAACCGCCCTCGGTGTCGACCGTTTCGCCCGACCAGGCCGTCGCGTCGATGGTGGTCGAGGCTTCGTCGGCGGGCACGTATTCGATGATGAACTGATCGCTTTCCAGCAGGCAGCGGAAACGGAACGGTGTTCCGGAGGCCATCGCTCGGTTGCGGGCGCGGCTCCAGGCCGCTCGGACCTGTTCGGCCCCGATCGCCAAGCGGCGCGAAGCGACCGGCCGGGTCATCGCGCTGAGCGTCAACGCAACCACGATGAGGATGATCGTGGCGACCAGCAACACTTCGACCAGGGTGAACCCGTGTCGGTCGGCGCGCACGGCGACCCGCGGGCCGTCGCGCCGTACCGGCGGCGACCGTCGGTAACGGCGAATTACCTGCGATTCACCGGCGATCATCGTTCACCGTCATACGTCAAGTCGCCGCGACGGCATCCTTCGGCCGTCGACGTCGATCATTGCCAACTGGCGATGTCGTCTTCGGTTCCGTCGAGACCGTCGGCACCCAGCGACCAGATATCGGGCTTTTCGGGGTCGTATTGCCCGGGGTACTGGTACTGGTACGGATGACCCCACGGATCCAGCGGCACGGCCTGCGCGTCGAGGTACGGACCTTGCCAGGCGTCGGGATTCGTCGCATCGGCCGGCGGTGCGATCAAGGCTTCGAGTCCTTGGCTGGTGCTCGGGAACTCGTTCATGTCTTGGTAGTACAACTGGAGCGGCTGTTCGAAGGCCTTGATTTGCGTGCGTGCGGCGTTGTTGTACGCGCGCCGCTGCATGGGGACGTAAGCCGTCACCGCCAGCGAAGCGATGATCAACAAGATCACCAGCACGAGCAACACTTCGACGAGGGTGAACCCGCCGCGTCGCGTGTTTCGTCGTTTCTTTTGCATGGAACGAACCTCTCTTCCAAACGAATGATTGGTTGCAATGCAGATTCGATTTCAACGGCCGTTCTCGGCTCGGTGCCGCGGCGTCAGATCGACATACCCATCTTGAACACCGGCAGCAGCAAGGCCAAGACGACCACCAGTACGGCCCCGGCCAAAAGGATCAACAAAATCGGTTCGAGCAACCGGACGACGATATCCAACCGGCGCCACGTCCGGCGTTCCAACGAGTCGGCGATTTCCAACAAGACGGTTTCGAGGGTGTTCGCTTCTTCGGCGACCGAGATCATCTCGACGACCATTTGCGGAAAGCAACCTCCGGCAGCCAACGGTCCCGCCAGCGATTGCCCGGCCGAAACGTTCTCGGTCGCCTTGCGGACCGATTCGCCCAGCACCCTGTTTCCCGTCGAATCGGCGGCGATATCCAGCGCCCGCAAAATCGGAACGCCGTTCCGCAACAGTGTTCCCAACACGCGGCAAAACCGAGCGACGGCGAAGTTCAGCACGACCGAACCGACCATCGGCACCATGATGATGTACCGGTCCCAGATCATCCGGCCGGTATCGGTCCGAAACCATTGGCGCAAGGTCCACACACCGAAAATGATCGCCGGGAACACCCAAAGTCCCCAGCTTTGCAGCCAGGTACTCACGCCCAGCAGCCATTCGGTCAAGGCGGGCATTTCGTTGCGCTGGCGCAAGTTCTCGAACAATGTTTCGAATTTCGGCACCAAGAACACCAACAGGCCGATGATGACCAGGGTACCCATTCCCAGCAGCAGCACGGGGTAGGCCATCGCGCCGACGACGCGTTTCTTCAAGTCGTCGCTGGCTTCGGTGAACTCGGCCACGCGCATCAAGGCTTCTTCGAGGAAGCCGCCTTCGTGCCCGGCGCGGATCATGCTGATCGACATCTCGTCGAAGACGTTCGGGAACCGGAGCATGGCGTCGGCCAGCCCGGCCCCGTCTTCCACCCGCCGGTGAATCTCCGACAGGATGTCTTTCAGCCCTTGGTGCGACGTTTGCGAGCGGATGATGTTGATCGCCCGCAACAGCGGCACGCCGCTTTTCAGCAGGTCGG
The DNA here is from genome assembly GCA_964454655.1 of uncultured Planctomycetaceae bacterium. GTDB lineage: Bacteria > Planctomycetota > Planctomycetia > Pirellulales > Thermoguttaceae > CAYVVR01. The sequence continues at coordinate 2,837 of CAYVVR010000074.1, forward strand.
CCAGTTGGCCGTAGACGACGGCCATCGTTTGGGCGGGAATCCGCCGCACGCGCTTGCGGACCTCGGTGATTTCTTCGCCGCTCACCGAAACGGGATACAAATCGCGCGCGCTGATCGCCGCCACGGCCTCGCGTTTCGTGGCCGCCGAAACCGTGCCGTCGACTTTTTTCCCTCGGCTGTCGAGTGCCGTGTACTGGAATTCAGGCATGAGCGTATCGACTCACCATTCCGCCGTCGCGGGCGGATCGCAAATCACCATTCCTCGGCGCGGGTGACTCGCTCGATCTCTTCGATCGAGGTCTTTCCGTCGAGGACTTTCTTCCAGGCGTCTTGCCGCAACGTGCGCATTCCTTCTTCGATCGCCGCTTGGCGGATCGACCAGCTACTCGCCCGCTCGCGGGCCAACTCGCGAATGCGTTCGGTGGTCAGCAACAATTCGAAAATACCGAGCCGCCCTTTGTATCCGACGTTTCGGCAGGCGCGGCAGCCGACCGCACGATAGAACGTCACACCCTTGTCGAGGGCGTCTTTGGGGAAGTCGGGCGGGCGCTCGTCTTCGCCGGGAACGTAGGGCTCTTTGCACTCGGGGCACAACGTGCGCACCAGTCGCTGGGCCATCACGGCTTCGACCGTGCTCGATACCAAGAACGGCTCGACGCCCATATCGGTCAGACGGGTATACGCCCCGGCGGCGTCGTTCGTGTGCAACGTACTGAACACCAAGTGACCGGTCAGCGAGGCCTGGATGGCGTTCTCGGCCGTTTCCAGGTCGCGGATTTCGCCCACCAGGATGATGTCGGGGTCGTGACGTAAGATGCTCCGCAGCGAGTTGGCGAACGTCAGCCCGATCTTCGGATGCACTTGGATTTGGCAGATGCCTTCCAACTGGTATTCGACCGGGTCTTCGGTCGTGATGATTTTCGTGGCCTCGCTGCGAATCTCCAACAGCGAGCTGTACAAGGTCGTCGACTTACCGGAACCGGTCGGACCGGTGACCAAGATGATCCCGTGCGGCAACCGAATGAGCTTGCGAAACTGGGCGTAGTTGTCGGCTTCCATGCCCAACTTGGCGAGGCTGAATTCCATGGCGCTCTTGTCGAGCAAACGAAGGACGATGCCTTCGCCGTGAACCATGGGAATGACCGACACACGCACGTCGACCTCGCGCCCTTTCACCCGCAACTGGATGCGGCCGTCTTGCGGCAGACGTCGTTCGGCGATGTTCAACCGGGCCATGATTTTCAACCGGCTGATGATCGCCGCCCGAAAGCGATTGATCTCGGGCGGAACCGGTTGCTTGTGCAACACGCCGTCGATGCGGTACCGAATCGACAGCCCCGACGGTTGCGATTCGATGTGAACGTCGCTGGCCCGCAGCTCGACCGCCTCCCACAAGATTTCGTTCACCAACCGGACGACCGACGGCTCTTGGGCCAATTGCGACAGCTCGGAACCGTCGCTTTCCATCTCGCCCAAGATTTCGACGTCTTCGTCTTCCGACTGGGCGATCAATTGGTCGATCGTGTCGCTGCCCACGCCGAAGTGTCGCTTGATCAGCTTGTCGATTTCGGCGCGTGCGGCAAGCACCGGTTGAACCGACTTTCCCAGCGTGGTCGAAAGCTCGTCCAGCGGGTACAGGTTGAACGGATCGCTGGTCGCGACGACGATCGCGCCGTTTTCTTCCCGCAACGGAAAGAGATTTTCGCGATAGATGAACTTGACGGGAAATTTCGAGATCAGCTTTTCGTCGACCTGCGCATCGACTAGGTCGACGAATTCGATTCCCAGTTCTTCGCCCAAGGCGCGCAAGGCTTCCTCTTCGGAGACCAACCCCAATTCGACGGCCGCCTGGTCCAGGCGTTTGTCGTCCGACTTGGCACGCTGCGCCTGTTTGAGTTGCTCTTCGTTCAGCAGGCCTTTGCGTAACAGGATTTCACCGGCTTCCATGACACACTCTGCGTTTGCTTGTTCGTCGTGCGACCCGGTGGGAGCGGATACTTCCCCGCCGCGGCCGCCACCATCCCGCGCGTTTTGGTTTCGATTCGTAATCGTCCGCCCCCGCCGCGTGGTACGACGCCTCCACCCGGCCGGACGGAATACGAGCCGTTTCCCGACTCGAGGAACAGGGCATTCGCCCGCGTTGGGGGTGGGACGACGTTTTGCCGGCACGAGCTCGACAGACGCTTTACGATGGTGTTCGCAGAAAAGCGCCCCTCATTCTCAACGTAAAGCGGCTGCGGTTCATAATCCAGCAAAAAACTCTCGCGGCAGGAAAACGCGGCGCGGTCCGAAACTCCCCAATTTTCCAAACCCCGTACCCGGTGGTAACGGCTCGCTGGAAAATGAATTTCCCGGCGAAAGCCTTCTGCACGCACCGCCGGCGGCATGGACCGCCACGTACTTGATACACGTTGCCGGCCTTGTGGGTCGTCAAAAACCTAAATTGCCCCCTCAAAAAGGGCAAGGGAGGTCACCGATATGGGGTGCCTCCCTTGCGTTTCACGCCATCACTCATCCAACGGTTCGGGGGGACGCTGGATGGCTGCGTTCAATCTCGAAATCGGTGATCAGGCGCCGCCGCGCGGACCGCCGCCCCGGGGACCGCCTTGACCGCCGCGGCCTTGGCCGCCGCGACCTTGGAACCGACCCTGCCCGGGACCTTGTTGCCCCTGGCCGGGCCCGCGTCCGCCGAACAAGGCGCTACGATCCAGTTCGAACGGCTCGCCCTTGAGTTCTTCGAACTTCTTCTTTTGTTCCGGGGTCAATACCGCGAGAACGTCCTTTTCGATCTGCTCGCGCAGCTTGGTGAACTGTTCCCGCATGGCTTGCGGATCGGGCCGTTGTCCCTGGCCGCCCCGCATGCCTTGGAAGGCTTCCCGCATCTTTTCGCGGGCTTGCTCCTGCACCTGCCGGATCTTTTCCTTCTGGGCGTCGGTGATGTTGAGTTTTTCGGCCACTTCCGGATCTTCGAGGGCCCGAATACCCATCAACTGGATGCGAATTTGTTCGAGTCGCTCGAGCTGGTGCGGAAGCAAGATCTTTTCAAGTTCGGCTTGCAGCTTCTTTTGCTGCTCTTGCATCTTCTGTTGGATCTCTTCGCGCCGCTGTTGCATCTCTTCGCGGCTGAGATTGCGGAAGTTGCCGAAGACTTCCTGCATGGCTGCGCGGGCTTTTTCGCCCAACTTTTCGAGATCGGCCTTTTGATCGTCCAAAAGCTCGATCTCTTTCTGCACTTGTTCGATGCGGAGGAGTCCCAGAACTCCCATGCCGCCGCCGATGCCGCCGGGGCCGCCGCGACCGGCAAACATGCCGGGCCCACCTTGACCGCGACCACCTTGTCCGCCCCGACCGCCCGGTTGTGCCATCGCCGAACCGGCAATCATCCCGACCACGGCCAGCGCCAACAGCGCTGCACTAACTTTGAACCACCTAGACATGTCCTGACCTCCTCACACGTGACCAAACGGGTCGGAACCTCCGACCGGAAACGCCGCCACCACAAGCGAACAGCCCGCATTACAACGCTTCTAAACCCGAAACCCCGGGATAGGTTCCGCGAATGTTCCGTTTTCTTGTCGAATGACCGTCACCTTCGGGCACGAATCGGGGTTACCATAACTAGAACAGCGTTTCGTCTTGCATTGCGCGCCGACGTAGCGTGTTCGATCCCCGAAATTCGGCGACCCCCGCAAGCGGAGGTGTCCCCATGCAGGCCCTATCCATCCTATTCCAGCGACGTACTGCCTTCCTATGGGTGGTATTGATACCCCTGTTGGTTGCAGGTCCGGCGATTGCCCAGCCCCCTGGATTCGGGGGAGGTTATCGCGGCCCCGGCGGCCCCGGTGGTTACGATCGCGGGCGAGGGGGCGACGATCGCGGACGCGGCGGCGATGATCGAGGTCGGTCCGACGATCCCGAAGAGCGGGCTCGGCGGTTCGTCGAGTTCATGAGCCGGCTCGACCAGAACCACGACGGCACTCTCTCGCGCGAAGAAATCGAAGGAAACCGCATGGGCCAGTACCTTGCCGGTCGGCTCAAAGAGCGCACGGGCATGGATCCGGCCAGGGGGATCCGCATCAAAGACGCCGAAAAGAAGCTGCGCGAATATTACAAGCGCGAAGCCGAAGGCGGTTCACGATCGTCTTCCGGGGCATCGACGCCCTCGGTGCCGGGGTTCGGCGTCCAGCGGGAAGTTCCCGACGTGCCGGGCTTCGGAAGCGACGCCAAGCCGGGCTACACCGTCGGCGGTCCCCTCCTTCCGCCCAGGCCGACCGGTAGCGGTTCGTCGAGTTCCGGTGCCGGCTCGGCCGGTTCGGGCAACTCGCAGGCCAAGCCCGAAGCGAAGCCCGAACTGGACGAACGCGTCAAGCGCTACGCCCAAGGGCTTCTCAACCGCTACGACAAGAACAAAAACGGCAAGCTCGAAAAGGACGAGTGGTCCGAAATGCGGGGTGACCCTGCCTCTGCCGACCGCGACAAGGACGGCGTCATCACCCTCGACGAGCTGACGTTGCGACTGATGAATTACAGCCGCGGTTCGTCGTCGAGTTCCAGTTCGTCGGGCTCGTCATCTTCATCTTCGTCGAGTGCGTCGAGTTCGGGGACGAGCACCGGCAACCGCCATTATCGGTACACGCCGCCGACCGAGCGACTGCCCGCGGGACTGCCCGATTGGTTCCGCAGCCGCGACGAGAACGGCGATGGGCAAATCATGATGAACGAATACACGGGTTTCTGGGACGAAGAAACCGCCCGCGAGTTCACCCGCTACGACCTGAACAACGACGGCGTCATCACCCCGCAAGAATGCCTCGCGGTCGAAGGGGAATGACCCGGCCGGCACGGCGCTTCGGTGGGAGGCACGCCGCCGAATGTGTGGGACTTAACTTCCTAACTTGTGCAACTTGCGTCGGCCGGCCGCCGCGGCTTCGCGGATGAACAAAGGATCCACGACGCCTCCGCAAAATCGCGGGGGTTTTTCGTGCGCGCAGGCCGTCGGCATGGGGACGAGGGGACGGACGACCGGTTCTTGCGCACACGGTCCAAGAGCCGCTTAAAACGGGAAGTCGGGCCGGGCCGCGCCCTCAGCCGACTTGTGATCGCACGGCGACCAGGTACACGATCAACAGGATCGCCAGCAGGTAGCTCAGCTTGCCGACATCCTTCCCTTGCCCGGCGAGCAGTTTCACCACCGGGTAACAAATGAAGCCCAACGCCAGCCCGTCGGCGATCGAATACGACAGCGGAATGCCGATGATCGTGACGAACGCGGGCACGGCCTCGGCCGGATTCGTCCACTCGATCTTCAAGACGTTTCGCATCATCATCGAGCCGACGATGAACAGCGCCGGGGCGGTGATCGAGGGGTAGCTGCCGACCATCTCGACCAGCGGCGCGAAGAAGGGGGCCGCCAAGAACAGCACCGCGACGACGACGGCCGTCAGCCCGGTCCGTCCGCCTTGTTCGACGCCGGCGGCGCTCTCGATGAAGCTGGTGACGGTGCTCGTTCCGCACGAGGCGCCGACGACCGTGCCGAGCGCGTCCGAAAGCATCGCCCGACGGGCGCGTGGCAGTTCGCCGTCTTTCACCAGGCCCGCCTGCTCGCTCACTCCCACCAGCGTGCCCAGGGTGTCGAACACGTCCATGAACAAGAAGAGAAGAATGAACGGCAGCATTTGCCACGTGAGGGCGTGTAAAACGTCGAACTTCAAAAACGTCGGCGACAGCGAAGGCGGCGAGGCGACCACGCCCGCGGCGATCGTGAAGCGGCTGAGCAAATTCGACTGGGCAATCGCGGTCGAATCGAGAAGCGACGGAAATCGCTCGGCCAACCACGGCAGGCCTTCGCGCAGGCCGACGGCGAACAGGGTGGTCGCCACGATGCCCCAGATGATCGAGCCGGGCACGCGGCGCCCGTGCAAACCGGCGGTGACCAACAGGCCGAAAAAGAAAACGACGACATCCGGCACGGCGACGTGCGGGTTCATGCGGACGAGTTGGCCCGGGGCGTCGACGATCACGGTCGCGCCTTGCAGGCCGATGAAGGCGATAAACAGCCCGATGCCCGCGGCAATCGCGTTCCGCATGCTCGGACTGATCGTGCCGAGGATCATCGTCCGCAACCCCAACAACGAAACGATCAAAAACAGAACACCCGAAATGAAAACGACGCCGAGCCCGATTTGCCAGGCGGCGACCGAGCCGGGTTCGATGCGACCGGCGGCGGTGGCCTGGTCGATCCACACTTGGGCTGCGGGAACCAGGCTAAGTACGAAGATGAAGTTTTCGCCCATGCCCGGTGCCTGCGCGATCGGATAATTCGCGTACAAGCCCATGATCAAGGTGGCGATCGCGGCGGAAAGGCACGTGGCGGTCATCACGGCGCCGAACGGCATGATGTCGGCCTCGGGCGAGCCGCCGAACAGGCGTCCCGAGAGGACCGCCGGCTGCAAGAACACGATGTACGCCATCGTCAAGAAGGTGGTGATTCCGGCGAGGATTTCGGTGCGGACGGTGCTGCCCTGTTCGCTGATGTGAAACCGACGATCCAACATGGTGCCACGACTCCCCGAAAGCGTGAAAGAAACGCATCGGCCTTCCGATCGCGGCCGACGGCGCATTCAAATCGTAACGCCGTGGAAGCGAACCATACAAGGGAGCGCCGCACCGGCTTTGGGGGCGTTCAATGCTGGGAATCGGCGGAGAGGCAGGTTAGAATTCGGGTGACTCGTCGTCGCGGGCCGGCGCGGCACGATCGGCTTCCGAATCGGCCTCGCTCTCTTCCGTCGGCCGAGACGCCGATCGGCATCGATAGTTCAGGGGGTAGTCTTGCAACGACGCGCGGCACAGAGACACGTGAACTCGAAAGCGGGCGGACTTCAAGCGATGCGTCGAAGAGTGGTCGTCGGTTTGCTGTCGTTGCCGGCGATGTTGCTTTGCGCTTTCTTGTCGGGGTGTGTGCCGACCGGCGACATCGAGCGGCCGCCCGATGCCGTGTGGGGACGCCGAGGCATCGGCGAAGGGCGGCTCCAGAAGCCGCGGGGTCTGACGCTCGACGACCGCGGAAACGTGTATATCGTCGACATGACCGCACGCATCCAAGTCTTCGACGCCGACGGTCGCTATCTTCGCGGCTGGTCGACGCCCGAGCACGAGACGGGAAAACCGACCGGCATTTCCGTCGATCGAAATGGGAACATCGTCGTCCCCGACACGCATTACTTTCGCGTCTTGTTCTATTCGCCCGAGGGTGAGTTGCTCGATACCTGGGGCGGCACGAACGGCAGCGGACCGGGCGAGTTCGGCTTCGTGACCGACGTCGTCCAAGATTCGCAAGGCAACTACTACGTGTCGGAATACGGCGGACACGACCGGATCCAAAAATTCTCGCCCGAAGGCGAATACCTGTTGGAATGGGGCGGGCACGGCGATGCGCCCGGCCGGTTCTCACGACCGCAGTCGATGGCCGTCGACGAACACGACCGCATTTGGGTGGCCGACGCCTGCAATCACCGCATCCAGGTGTTCGATACCGAGGGCAATTTGTTGCAGTACTGGGGAAAACAGGGGCATGCGCCGGGCGAATTGTTTTATCCGTACGGGTTGTGTTTCGGACCGGACGATACCGTCTTCGTTTGCGAGTTCGGCAACCATCGCGTACAACAGTTCACACGCGACGGCAAATGGCTTGCCGCTTGGGGTGGGCCGGGGAAGGAACCCGGCCGACTGAACAATCCATGGGCCGTCGCTTACGACGGCGCGGGCAATTTGTTCGTTCTCGATACGAACAATCATCGGGTGCAACGAATCCGCTGGTGACAAGCGGAGCTCATCGCGCATGGAATATTCGATCGCCTTCGATCGGCCGATGTGGCTTTGGCTGCTCGTCCTTCTGCCGCTTTTGTGGTGGTGGTCGTGGCGGCGACTCGTGCTATTGGGGCGCTTTCGGCGGATCGTTGCGATCTTCTGGCGGAGCTTGTTGTTCGCCGTGCTGGCGGCCGCCTTGGCCGAAATCCAGTGGGTCCGCACCTCGGAACGCCTGACCGTCCTCTATTTGCTCGACCAGTCGGCCAGTATTCCGAGCGAAACGCGGCAACGCATGATCGACTACGTGAACGCCGACATCGCCGCGCACCGCAAAGGCGACGACCGAGTGGGGGTGATCGTCTTCGGTCGGTCGGCAGGTATCGAGGCTCCTCCCTTCGACGACGATTTGCGCCTGCCCGAGCGAATGGAAACGCCCGTCGATCCCGAATACACGAACCTCGAAGCCGCGATGCGTCTGGCCGAAGCGGCGTTTCCCGAAGATGCCGCCCGGCGGATCGTGATCGTCACCGACGGTAACGAAAACTTGGGGAACGCAGCCGAGGCGGGCGAGCATCTCGCCGATGTGCCCGTCGGCATCGACGTCGTCTTGATCGACAC
>CAYVVR010000075.1:0-11237 GCA_964454655.1 uncultured Planctomycetaceae bacterium
GCCCGACAGCCGTTGCTTGTCGCTCAGCGGGACGAGAGTCCCGGCCGCCCGGGAGCGATGGTTTACCGCAAGCTGAACGAGTTTCCGGCCAAACCCCGTTTCGACGGGCGGGCGGAAATTGCCGAGTCGATCCGGACGGCGCTATCGCGGCAGGGGCGGCATAGGTAGTGATCAGCCGGGACGCGGGGCGTTGCGACGGAAATGAGCTTTGGGCAGCTTGCGCGACGCGTCACTTTCGGGTATGCTGGGAAACGGTGTCCCCCGCCCGACCACACGGTCGGGTTTCGGGAATCTCGGACTGCACCGCCGAAATGACAGCACGAATCTTCGCGCAGCCGACACGATCGACCGGAGCAAGCCGCATGGCGATTACGGAGAACGCCGTTTATCGGATGGACTGCATCGAGGGCATGCGGCAGCTCGAGGACGGCGTCGTCGATCTGGTATTTGCCGATCCCCCCTTCAACATCGGCTACAAATACGACGTGTATCCCGACCAGCGCGACGACGAAGAGTACCTCGATTGGTGTCGCGAATGGACCGGCGAAATCCGTCGCGTCCTCAAGCCCGACGGCACGTTCTGGTTGGCCATCGGCGACGAATACGCCGCCGACTTGAAAGTGATGATCCAGCGAGAGCATCGGATGGTGTGTCGAAGCTGGGTCATCTGGTACTACACGTTCGGCGTGCACTGCAAGAAGAACTTCGCGCGATCCCACACGCACCTGTTTTACTTCGTCAAGGATCCGAAGCGTTACACGTTCCAGCCGGATGAAATCCGCGTGCCGTCGGCACGGCAGTTGGTCTACGGCGATTCGCGTGCGAACCCGAAAGGCCGGTTGCCCGACAATACGTGGATCTTGCGTCCGCAAGACGTCGTCGACGGCTTCGATCCCGAGGAAGACGTGTGGTATTTTCCGCGTGTGTGCGGCACGTTCAAAGAGCGAACCGGCAGGCACGGATGCCAAATGCCCGAGCAGCTCTTAGGCCGCATCATCAAGGCGTGCAGTCGCGAGAACGAATTGGTCCTCGATCCCTTCGGCGGAAGCGGGACGACGCCGGCGGTCGCCAAGAAGTTGAATCGACGGTACTTGGCATTCGACATCTCGGAAGGCTACGTCCGACTGATGCGAGAACGCCTCGACGCGATTCGGCCGGGCGATCCCCTCGAAGGCGCCGAGAATCCGCTCACCAGTGCGCCGTCCACCGAAAACGGCCGGCGACTGGATGCCGTCGAGCCGAAACGCAAACGCCGCCGGTACGTTCGCTCCAAGGCGAAGACGACCGACAAGGCGTAGATTCGTCGTCTGCCGAACCAGGGACCGAGGGCCGGGCATTTTCGAAATGAAGGGGGACTTTTGCCATGGCCGCGACGTCGCGTCAACGTGTCGAACAAGCGATTCGCCACGAAGAACCGGATATTCTTCCGCTCGATCTGGGCGGTACGCCCGTGACGGGCATGCATGTGACCAGCGTCTACAAGCTGCGTCAGGCGTTGAAACTCGATCCGCCGGGCACGCCGGTGAAGGTCGTCGAACCGTACCAAATGCTCGGCGAAATCGACGAAAAACTGATCGACGCGTTGGGCGTCGACGTCGTTCCGCTGGGACGCCGAAAAAACATGTTCGGCTTCGAAAACAAGGACTGGAAGCCTTGGACCTTTTGGGATGGAACGCCGCTTTTGGTGCCCGGCGATTTCAACACCGAACCGGAACCCAACGGCGATCTGTTGATGTATCCCGAGGGCGATCGCTCGGCGCCGCCGTCGGGACGCATGCCCAAAGACGGTTTCTACTTCGACACGATCGTCCGCCAGGAACCGATCGACGACGACAAGCTCAATCCCGAAGACAACCTCGAAGAATTCGGGCCGATCGACGACGACGAGCTGCAATACCTGGCGACCGAAGCCGATCGTCTGTACCGCGAAACCGACAAGGCGATCGCCGCCAACTTCGGCGGAACGGCGTTCGGCGACATTGCGTTGGTCCCGGCCCCGTTCTTGAAACATCCCAAGGGAATTCGCGACGTCGCCGAGTGGTACATGAGCACGGTCACGCGGATCGACTACGTCCGCGAGGTCTTCCGTCGCCAGTGCGAGATCGGGATCGAGAACCTGAAACGCATTTACGAGGCGGTCGGCGATCGGGTATCGGTGGTGTTCGTCACGGGCACCGACTTCGGCACGCAAGACGGCCCTTTCATCAGCCCCAAGGCGTATCGTGAGCTGTATAAGCCGTTTCACCGGGCGGTCAACGACTGGGTTCACGAAAACACGTCGTGGAAGACGTTCATCCATTCGTGCGGATCGGTGGTCGCCTTCATCGACGACTTCATCGAAGCCGGATTCGACATACTCAACCCGGTTCAATGCTCGGCCGCGGGCATGGATCCGCAAACGCTCAAGGACAAATACGGCGACCGCATCACGTTTTGGGGCGGCGGCGTCGATACGCAAAAGACGTTACCGTTCGGCACGTCCGACGACGTGAAACGCGAGGTCGAAGAGCGCATCGCCGTCTTTTCGCGCGGCGGCGGATTCGTCTTCAACTCGGTGCACAACATTCAGGCGCAAACGCCGGTTGAAAACCTGCTGGCCCTGTACGAAACGGTGAATCGTTGTCGCGGATTGCCCTTCCCTACGGCTTGATCACCACGGGGCGAACAAATAGAAAACGCGCCCGCGGAAGCTGACTGCGAGCACTCCGCGGGCGTGCATTTTGCGAAGAAGCCGGTGTTCCGCTTTCGGCTATTGCTGCGGCCCGGACGATTTCAGCTCGATGGTCACCGGTCCCATGCCCGGCTGTACGTTGACCGTGATGCCCGAGGTCTTCGGACTGGCGTAAAGCGGATGGGTGGCGTACTCGATAGGTACGATTTCTCCCTCTTCGACCGGCGGCGCATTGGGGTTTTCTTTCTCTTTCGTGACGGCCACAGCGTTGACGCCCACCTGAGCGCCGTCGCCGGGCTCCAACGTCTTGAGCGTGAAATGCCCCTGAGCGTCGGTCAAGCCGGTCGCCGGACGACCGCCCTCTTGCGGTTCGAACAGCACCATGGCACCTTCCAACGGCTGCCCGTCGAGCGTGACGACGCCTTCCACCGGCGTGAGCTGAGGTCCTTTCTTGCCGCAACCGGCCAAGAACAAGGTTCCGACGGCCGTCAGAACCAAACTAAAACGTACGACACGATACATCATTGTCGAATATACCTTTCTTTCGCGTCAATAAACCGCGCGAGTATCTGCCGAGCTCCGCTGCGAGGTCTCGGCAATCCCGCACCGACGAATCATTCCCACGCAGGCTAGTCCCTTGCCGGAGCCGGAAACTCGGCGAGCGTCGGCCCCGGCAAAGCGGAGGTAGCGTTTTCGGACGATCGTTACGGAATCTTGACGGTGTGGCCGTCGTCTTTTCCGCCGAGATACTGGAACGTCCAGTGGTCGATCGTTTCGGGCAAGAAGTGCACGGACCCGTCGCCGAACAAGAAGTTCGCCCCGCCGGGATGCTGCGACTTGAACCCGAACTCGGTACTCCAGTTCGCATACCAGTGACAGGGCCCCTGCGACTGGTCTTTGAAGCTGGTGTCGTAGTTGATCGGATAGATCGTACTGATCATTCCCTGGCAATTGCTGGCGTGAGCCCAACCGCGCTGAACCGTGTGGGCCGAATCACCGCGAATTTCACCGACGAAAATCGTGTTCGACGTTCCGTCGAGAATGTCGGCCATGCGAGCGCAATAATCACGGCCGCGTCGCGTGAAGGGGCCGGCGGGTTTCTTGTCGCTGGTACTCAATGCGTACGTCGCCCAGGCGGCGCGTTCCGGGCACCGTCCGGCCGGGTTGTCGCCGGTGAGCGTCGGTCCCTTCGAGCCGGCGTAGCTGAAAAGAGCTAGGTTTCGCTCGGGTACCGGGCCTACTTGTTCGTCGTTGCGGTCGGGCGACGCATCGCTGGGGCACCGATAAACCGAGATGATCGTCCCGGCGATGTAGGGCGGTTGGCCGCTGATCGGCGTCGTGAACTGCTGGAACGCGTAGGCGTCGATCGGTTTGAATTGCTGGTACGTCTGGTTTTGCTCGACGTAGGGCAGCAGGTGGAACAACATCGAGCCGCGATTCTTCTTGAAGTTGGCGGCGCTGACGTTGTTGGTGTACCACAGACCGCCGGGCGGGAAAACGCCCAAGGTGTCGTGGTAGTTGTGCAACCCAATGCCGATTTGCTTGAGATTGTTCGTGCATTGGGATCGGCGAGCCGCCTCACGTGCCGCCTGTACCGCAGGCAACAGCAAGGCGATCAAGATGCCGATGATGGCGATGACGACCAACAACTCGACGAGTGTGAAGCCGCCCTCGCGACGGAAGGATCGGGAGTGGATGCGCATGGACGAAACCTCCGATAAACCATGAGGACGAAAAAACATTCGGTGACGAATCAACACGTCGACCGAAGGGGATTGCTTTCGGCAGCTCGCATCACCTGCGCTCTGTGGCGCCACCGTACGAGCAAGCTCGACGGTTGTCGGCCATGCTGTTGTCAGGCACCAACCTCCCGCTTTTCATCCGCAGTATACACACCGCGCGTGCGCGAATTCAAATATTTTGATGCTGTATTCTTTTCATGAACCCTGAAGAGGCGTGAAACTATTTTTTGTCGATTTTTTGCGAATCGCTGGGGCCCGCGAAGCAGCCAGACTCGCACACTACACTTTTTGTTCGACGCGATTCAGTAGAAATGTTTCTTTATCGCACACCCCATCGCAGTGCTAAGCTCGCTGCAGAACCCGTCTGTTCGGGTTATGGGCAGTTGGCCCGTCGGTGCGGCTGTTCTGAATGCGCTCCGACCGTCGCGAACCCCGGCGTTGGAGTCACCCTCGGCCATTGCAGCAGAGGCCGAAAACCGACCGCTCCGAGGGGGCGGGCGCGTATCGCGAGAAACACGACGGCTTTCTAGATTCGCCGTTCTTGCGTGCGGTCGGCCGCACCGGCTAAGAGGTCGAGGTGGTCCGCTTCTGCCGTGCGGTCGTTTAGAGCCGTTTCAAGTACGCGATCGCCTCGCGAAGTTCCGGCTCGGGTTGCGACGTGACCGTTTGAACGGCGAAGAAGCCGCGATAATCGTGCTCTTCGAGAAGGCCTAACACTTCGGCCGGGTCCAGGTCGCCTTGCCCCAAGGGAACCTGGCGTTTGGCCCCCGAGCCTCGCGTGCCCGAGGCGTCGGTCAAATGGACGTGAAAGATCCGGTCGCCCGCCTCGCGGACCGTTTCGGCGGGATCGTGTCCATGGACGGCCAAGTGTGCCGTGTTCAAGTCGAGTCCGATCGCCCCTTCGGGCAGCAGATCGAGAATCGGCTTCCAATCGACACCCGATTCTTGGCCCGTTTCGCCCAAAAGGGCCGCCCCGGCGCGTTCGGCATGCCGCGCGAGATCGTGGAGAACCTCGGTGAGAATCGCCCGACCGGGATCGTCTTCGGGCGGAATGTTGCCGAGCCGATTGATCACCTTGCCCGCCCCTAGTTGATAGGCGATTTCCATCGCCAATTTCGTGCCGGCGATTCGTTCTTCGATGCGGATGGGACTGTCGTATCCATACCGCGTCGGAAAGCGAACGGCCGAGACTTGCAGGCGGCGGTCTTCGAGGAGTTTGCGGACCTCGCGGACGGCGGTTCGGCCGAATTCCTCGGGACGCAACGGCGGGGTCAACGGGAAGACGATCGCCTGGGCGCCCGCCTTCGCCGCCAGGTCGATCGCCTCGCGCAGCGGCAATCCGGTACTCTCCAAGTCGACCGATGTCTTGATCCGCAGCATGTCCGCCTCGTGTTGCCGGGTAGCGACGTTGAATTCCCCAGGGAACGCCGCCGCGTCGGGACATCCCCGGAGAAAATCGAGTTTGCCGAATAAGCCGAAGGTGCCACCTCTAACGAAATCGAGCGACCTTTCCGGGCGGTGCGACCGATGAACCGTAATGGGAGAGCGTGCGCGCTCTTCCGTGCGACGGTCGTTTCGGTAGCCGATTCGTGACGTGGCTTCGTCGATGCATTTCATCTTACCCCTGTTGCTGGTTTTCGCGAATACCGGGCAGGCCCCTTCGCATCTCGAAGGGGCTGTCGAGGTCTATCATTGCGCTTTCGACGAATCGCGTGACGTGAACTACGACGCGTGGCCCGACGAGTGGACCCGCCGTACCGGGGACGGCTACCCCGCCTATCTCAAGATCGAGATCGTCGACGAACCTTCGCCCGAAAGCGTTCGCAGCCTGCAAGTGCGATTGGACGGCGGCGCCGCGGCCGTGTATACCGACCCGATCCGCGTTGCGTGGATGTTCGGTTACGTCGTCGACGTGTGGGTGAAAACGGAGTCGCTCAAGCACGACTCGGTGTTCATTTCGGCGAACGTCGTCGATGCGAAGGATACGCCGCTGCAAACCTTCCATTCGCGGGCGATTCGGCAGACCGACGGCTGGCAGCGTTTGCGTTTGGGCCCGTTCGAATTCGACGACGAAAAGGCCGACCGCATGGTGCTGGGCTTGCACGTGGTTCCCGGTTCGCGGGCAGACTTGGCCGGACGCGTGCTGTTCGGCGGCATTTGGGTCGGCCGCGTTCCTCGGCTGTCGATGACCCTGAACCAACCGCGCAAGGTGTACCTGATTCCCGCCGAGGTCGAACTGGCGGCGAACGTGGCCGGAATCGACGCCCGCACCAAACAGATCGACTTCGAAGCCGTCGATATCTTGGGCAACGTCATTGCGGCGGAAACCGTTCCCCTGGAGCTGGAGCCTGCCTTCGCTCACGGCGAGCTGACGTTGGATCCTACGCTGCGGGAACATCCGCCCATGTTGGGCAAGGCGACGTGGAAGCCGGCCTTGAACGAACCGGGGTACTACCGGCTGACGGCGGCGCTGCGGGCTCCCGACGGCACGACGTATCGGCGGCACGTGGCCTTGGCGATCATCGAGCCGGTACCGGTTCCTTCCGACGGCGAATTCGGCTGGTCGTTCACCGCACAACCCGCCGGTATTCCGTTGCGAGAGTTGGCTTTCCTGATCGCCAATTCGGGCGTGTCATGGGTCAAGTACCCGGTTTGGATCGACGATCAGACGCCCGCCGACGCGACCAACGACCTGGCCGATTTCATTTCGCGGCTGGTCGCTCAAGGCATCATGGTCGTCGGCGAGTTGTGTGCCCCGCCGTCGTCGGTGCTCGACGTGTTCGGCCACGGGACGCCTCCCTTGGCGGCCGAGGTCTTTTCGGCGGAACCGGAGACGTGGTATCCGTCGGTCGAGTGGACACTTTCCCGCTTCGGCACGCTGGTCAATTGGTGGCAGGTCGGACACGACCACGACACCAGCTTCGTCGGGTACCCGCATGTCGTCGATCGGCTGGCTCAGATCAAGAAGACCCTCGACAAAGTGGTATACGACGTGCGGCTGGGGATGGCCTGGAACTGGCTGGCCGCTCCGCCCGACGACGAAGGCAAGAAGGTGTGGCGTTTCCTCTCGTACACGGCCGATCCGCCGCTGACGGCTTCCGAGCTGGAGGCCTATTTGCCGCACGTCCGGTCGCCGCAGCATCAAACGTGGACGTCCATCGATCCGCTCGATCGCGACGGTTATCCGTTGGAAATCCGCGTGCGCGACCTGGTCGAGCGCATGATGGCCGCGAAGATACACGGGGCCGACGTGAGCTTTCTTGTCGATCCGATCAACGATCGGCGCGGATTGTTTCTTTCCGACGGCACGCCGACCGAATTGTATTTGCCGTGGCGCACGACCGCATTGGTGCTCAGCGGTTGTCGGTACGTCGGATCGATGCGATTGCCGGGCGGTTCCGAAAACCGAATCTTCCGGCGCAAGGATCAGGCCGTGATGGTCTTGTGGAACCGCCGGCCGACGTTGGAAGAACTTTATCTGGGTGAGCATGCCCGCCAATTCGACGTGTGGGGACGGAACCGTCCCATCGAAACCCACGAAGGACGGCAACGCGTCGTCGCCGAACCGTTGCCGGGATTCGTCGTCGGCGTCGAACTCCCCTTGGTGCAGTGGCGGCAATCGTGCCGGTTGGAGTCGGACAACATTCCCAGCGTGTACGGCCGTCCGTTCTTGAACAAACTTTTGTTCACCAACGGGTTCAATCAAGGGGTGTCGGGAACCGCCCGCATCGTCGCCCCGGAAGGCTGGATGATCGAACCGGCCGTGATTCCCTTCAAACTCACCGAACAAGAACAGGCCGTCCAACCGATCACGATCACGCTGCCGTACGACGCTACCTCGGGACGCCAACCGATTCGGATCGACTTCTTGGTGCGGGCCGAAAGGACCTATCGGTTCAGCGTCTTTCGTCACATCGACGTCGGTTTGGGCGACATCTACTTGGAGGTCACCACCCACCTAAACGCCGACGGCGAGCTCGAAGTGGAACAACACTTCGTCAACGACACGGCCGTTCCGGTCAGTTTCCGCTGCGAATTGTTCGCCCCCGACCGGCGACGGATGACGACGACCATCACCGAACAAGGGACGGGCCGACGTGTGACCGTCTTTCGACTGAGTAACGGTCAAGAGCTGATCGGCAAGACGCTTTGGCTGCGGGCGGAAGAAATCGGCGGGCCGCGAATTCTCAACTATCGTTTCCGCGCCGTGCCCTAAGCCGGGTATCGTCGAGGGACCCCGGGGACGCGGTCGTTTGCCTACTGCGCGCAAAAACGGCGCGGCCACCGGCTCGATTACCAATCGCCGCACCGTCTTTTTTCTCAACCCGCAGTCGTCGCAGCTACCGTCTCGACTACTTGGGCAATTGGTTGGCGCCCGGGCACACTTCCTTCAAGTTCGGCACCGGATCGAAATCGACTTCGCCCAATGCCCAAGCGAAGGCGGCGACGATGATCTGCCGCATGACGTCGCTGGTCCACACGTCTTCGCGATGGCCGAGCGAGGTGTAGAAGACGCGACCTTCACCATACTTCTTCGCCCAGGTGGCGGGGAACGGCGGCCGGTTGTACGGCTGGCCTTCCATGCCTTCGGTCTCTTGCACGAGGATCACGTGCATGTCTTCGGCAATGTCTTTGAGCGTGTACCACTCTTCGACCATGCGAATCGACTTGCCGAGCTTTTCCAGGCCGGGGAAGCCGGGAACGACCGTGTTCGTCGCCTCTTGCTGTTTTCCGTGTCCTGCGAAACGACCGCCGATCATTTGCGTGTAGGGCGAGATCGGACCGGGGCCGCCGGTCGCGTCGGTCGCGGCATGGAACCCGACGACCGATTTTCCGGCCTTGACGGCATTCAGGAAGTTTTCCAGCCCTTTTTCGGTGACCGGCTTGCTGTTGTCGTTCTTGCCGGGCTTCAGCCAGTCGCCCGTTGCGTACAGGGCGATCGCGTCGTATTGATCCAAGTCGCCGTCGAACACGCCTCCGTCCTTCGAACACACGACCTCGACGCCGTACTCTTTACCGAGATCGGTAAGAATCTTTTCCGACCAGGCGAGTTCGCCGTTTTTGCGGGCGACGACCGAGTGCTGGAAGCCGGCCGACCGCGTGTAGTAAAGCACCTTGTACGGCTTGCTGAACGACGCCTTCGCGAACCGGAAGGGAAGAGCCGACAGCACGGCCGCCGCACCGGCGGTCGCCAAGAATTCTCGACGTTTCATCTGCATATTCTCCAAAAAACGAGGATCGAAGCGACGTATCGTTTCGGCACAAGCGAATACCCGTTTTGCCGAACGTCCCGGCCGCAGCGGGCGCGCACGGGCAACGGCATGTGCGGGCAACCGACGCTTTCCAAGATAGTTCGCGCCGAGCTCGCTGCCAAGGGAAAGTTACCGCCGCGGCCTATTTTGCGCAATCGGTGTCGAGAACCGATCCGGCGCGTGGCGAGCCAAGTCGGTTCGTGTATACTACCTTTCCGAGCACGATTCGATGCCGCACAAAAGCGTGTCGGCATGTCGAAATTCGGCAACGTTGCGTTTCCCCGGTCTGAAGAAAATCTTGTTGTCGCGTCAGGATGGAGGTGTCCCCGTCATGCTTTCTTTGCCTGTTCTCACCGTCCTTCTGGGGATGGCCGCCGCACCGGCCCCGGCCGAAGCCGCTCCGCCCGAGCGGCCCAACGTGATCTTCATTCTCACCGACGATCAGCGGTGGGACGAGCTGAGCTGCGAAGGTCACCCGTTTTTGAAGACGCCGAACCTCGACCGGATCGCGGCCGAGGGCGCCCGCTTCAAGAACATGTTCGTAACGACCTCGCTTTGTTCTCCGTCGCGGGCGAGTTTCATGTCGGGACTGTACGCTCACACCCACGGCGTGATCAACAACTTTACCGATTACCCGCGCGATCTGCCCAGTTTTCCGCGGCAATTGCAGTCGATCGGCTACGAGACGGCCTACATCGGCAAGTGGCACATGGGGGAAGACGACGATTCCCCTCGGCCCGGTTTCGACTATTGGGCCAGTCACCGCGGGCAGGGCAAGTACTTCGACAACGAATTCAACATCAACGGCAAGCGGGTCCAGCTCAAAGGCTACTACACGCACCGCGTCACCGATCTGGCGATCGACTGGTTGAAGCGGCCGCGCAACAAGCCCTTCTTGTTGTGCTTGGGCCACAAGGCGCCGCACACACCGTTCACGCCCGAACCGAAGTATGAACACATTTACGACCACGTCGATATCCGCTATCCGCAATCGGCCTTCCAATTGGAGGGTAAACCCGAATGGGTCAAAGAGCGATTGGTGACGTGGCACGGCATCTACGGCCCGTTGTTCGGCTTCCGCGAGAAGTTTCCCGACACGCGTCCCGAGGCCGTCGAAGATTTCGCCCGCTTCGTGCGAGCCTACACCGCGACGATCAAGTCGGTCGACGACAGCGTCGGGCGTATCTTGAAAACGCTCGAAGAGATGGGCGAGCTGGACAACACGCTCGTCATTTTCACGTCGGACAACGGTTTCTTCCTCGGCGAATACGGCATGACCGACAAGCGGACGATGCACGAACCGAGCCTCCGCGTACCGCTGTTGGTACGCTATCCACCGCTGGTCAAGCCGGGAACCGTCATCGACGAGATGGTTTTGAACATCGACATGGCGCCGAGCATCCTCGACATTTGCAATGCACCGCCGTTACCCAAGGTGCACGGCATGTCGTGGAAGCCGCTGTTGGAAGGCAAAGACGTCCCGTGGCGCAAAGCCTGGTACTACGAATACAATTACGAGAAGCAGTTCCCCTACACGCCCAACGTTCGCGGCGTGCGGACGGAGCGCTTCAA
>CAYVVR010000076.1:0-11133 GCA_964454655.1 uncultured Planctomycetaceae bacterium
TACCAGTAAAGGTCGCCGGGCATGGGACGGCCTTCGGCCCAACCGGGAATCCGCACCCGCAAAGCGAACCTGCTCGGTGTTTCCGGCGTGACCGCCAGTTCGACGGAACCCTCCCACGGATACTTGGTTCGCTGAACGAGCTCGACCTTGCCGCCCGGCAATTCCACGTGAGCACGACTCGCGACATACAGGTTCACATAAATCGAGTCGTCTCGCACGGCATACATGTACCCCGGCAACGACGGGACGAAACGCACCACGTTCACGGGACAACACGAACAGCCGAACCACGGGCTGCGTTCAAAACTGCCGTGATTGAACCGAAACCGCATGTCGCATTCAAGCGGATTGGGATAGAAGAACGTATCGCCCTTCAACGAAACGCCGGCGGGAAAGGCGTTGTAGAGAATCCGCTCCAACACGTCGACGTACTTGGCATCGCCGTGCAGCAAGAACATGCGGTGATTCCAAAGAGCCAGCGCAATGGCGGCGCACGTTTCGTTATAGGCTCGCAGATTATCGAGTTTGTACGCGCCCGCGTATCCTTCGCCCGCGCCGTGCTGACCGACATTGCCGATCAGGTACAACTTGCGGTTGACGACGTCTTCCCAAATACGGTCGATGGCTTCGATGTACGCACGATCGCCGGTCAATGCGGCCACATCGGCCACACCGGCGTAGAAATAGCCTCCGCGTACCGCATGGCCGACCGCTTCAACCTGCTCGGTGATCGGCAGATGATCTTGGCAATACGAGCCGTAGATGCGTTCGCGGAGATCGTCTCGCCCCCGCATGTCGATGAAGAACTTCGCTTGCTTCAAATATTTTTCGTCGCCGGTCACGCGATACAACTTGACCAAACCGATCTCGATTTCCTCGTGGCCCGGCACGTCGATTCGCTGCCCCGGGTTCGGTCCGAACACCTTGCAGACCAAATCGGCGTTCTTGATCGCCACATCCAACAACGTTCGTTTGCCGGTCACCAAGTAATGGGCCACGGCGGCTTCGTACAAATGGCCCACGTTGTACAGTTCGTGACTCGACGCCAACGCCGACCAGCGTCCCGTTTCTTTGCCGGGAAAATTGTACTTGGGATCATTGATCGTTCGCGCGGTGTAGAGGTAGCCGTCGTCTTCCTGCGCTGCGGCGATCTTGGCGATCAAATCGTCGAGGTATGCATCGAGCTTCGGATCGTAGGCGATGGCCAGCGTGTATGCCGCGCCTTCGATCACCTTGTAGACGTCGGAATCGTTGAAGAAAATCCCCGAAAAGCCGCCTTCTTTCAATCCGCCGGCCACCTCGAAATTGGCGATTCGGTTCGTCTCTTCGCATTTCTGGAAATCGTACCAAACAGTGGTCTTGCGGTTCGTTTCCATCCGCGGCGCCCAGAAAACGTCGTCGACGTGGACGGCCGTAAACGGCACCGGGCGGATCGGGTAATCGGCAGGTTGTGCCGCCCGACCCTCGACGGAAACCAAACCGATCATCATCGCTGTCACCGATATCCACACTCGATACATGATGCACTCCCCCGTATTCAGGCAGGAAACAATGCGGCGGGAAACACGACGGTCGGCATACAAAAAACAGATGGGTGAAACGCTTCTTATCGCACGAGATACGCTTCGCGCATCGGATCGTTCGTTTGCACCATCCACTCGGCCAACGCCTTGCGCATTTGCCGAAGCGTGTCTTGGTATTCCGCCCGGACGGCAAGATTGTGCAACTCGCCCGGATCATTGCGCAAGTCGAACAACTGTTCTCTGTTCGTCCCTGATTCGTACACGATGTATTTGAAGCGGTCGTTGCGAATCATGCGACCGCACT
This sequence comes from uncultured Planctomycetaceae bacterium, assembly GCA_964454655.1. Lineage (GTDB taxonomy): Bacteria > Planctomycetota > Planctomycetia > Pirellulales > Thermoguttaceae > CAYVVR01. Next base: position 1,828 of record CAYVVR010000076.1, read on the forward strand.
TGCATTCCGAGACCACGTATTCTCGCCACGCCTTCTCCTCGCGCCCGGCGGCCAAGGCACGCAAGCTGCGACCGGACAACCCGGCCGGCACATCGGCTCCCGCGTAATCGCACACCGTAGGAATCAAGTCGAGCCCGACGTTTACCAGATGTTCCTCGTCGACGGCGCCCGGCTTCGTTTCGGGTGGATAGGCCACGATCAACGGTACACGGGCGGCTTCTTCGTACGGAATCGATTTGTGTTCGAGGTGATGCGCCGAATCATGATCGCCATGATCGCTGGTGAACACGATCACCGTGTTGCGATCCTGGCCCGATCGTCGAAGCGCATCGAGGACGCGACCGATCTGACCATCCACTCGCTCGGTCAGCCGCCGATAGGCCCACCGGTGCATTCGCCAATCTTCTTCCGTCCAGTTTCGGCGCACGTATTCTCGAAACGGCCGATACTGCGTGAAACACGTCGTGATGCATTCGGCCTCGTCGTCGCCGATCGCAAAATTCGACGGCAGAGGGGGACAGTATTTCTCGAAGAATTCTTCTCGCGACACACCGGCGGGCAGCGCCGACGCCTTGGCCAATTCTTCGCGTTCCACACGTGCCCCTTCGAAAGCCGGTTTACCCGTCGCCTTTGCATGGGCGTCGATCGCCATGAAGCAAATGTCGTGCGGATTGATGAACGACGCCACCAAGCAAAACGGCTTATCGTGGGGTTCTTCGAGAAATTGCACGCAAACGTCCGCCAAGCCGTCGCGACCGTTTCGTCCCAAATCGCGAAAGCCCAACGATTCGGGCGTCATTCCCCGCATCCAGTGCGTTTTGCCGCCGAAGGCCGTTTCGTACCCGGCGCGTCGCAGCAGATGCCCCATCGTCTGCGGAAGCATGCTCTTGGGAAACGGCAGCTTGGCCTGATCGTTGCTCTTCATCCCAAAGCGACTCGGCATGTAGCCCGTGAACATACTCACCCGCGACGGAGAGCACACCGGATTCGCCGCGTACGCCAAGGAAAATCGCGTCCCGGCCGCGGCGATCGAGTCCATCGCCGGCGTGTGAACGTACTCTTCGCCGGCGCAACTCATCATCCGCCAGTGCTGCTGGTCGGTGATCAGGATCAAGATGTTGGGCTTCTCGGCAGCTAGCAGGGGCGTACCAACAAGAGCCCATCCCAGTAACAACGACAGCACGAGACGTCGCATCGGTATTCCTCCGAACAGGGGCGAAACCCGGCTTGCCGGGCGAGCCTACTTTTTGGTCGTGTTCTTTTTCCCCGACTTCGCGTTCGACTCGAACCAGCCGTGAGGATTCGGCACGACGTGTGCCCGTTCCGCCCATTCGTGCCACAGGCGACTCATTTCGGCAACACGCTGGGGTTGCTCGCCGGAGAGATCGTGCAGCTCGGTGCGGTCGGTCTTCATGTCGTACAGTTCCCACGGCGAATTCGCACCGCGTGCTACAAGTTTCCAGTCACCGACGCGAACCGCCCGATTTCCTTCGTGCTCCCAAAAGAGGGCGTCGTGAATCGGTTCACTGCTTCCTTGGAACAGCGGAACCATGCTTTTTCCTTCCAAGGGAACGATCTTTTGCCCCTTGTACGTTTCGGGATACTGAGCCCCGGCCAGATCGACGCAGGTCGCCATCAAGTCGATGACGTGTGCCGGTTGATCTTGATATCCGCCGTGCAATGCTGCGGGAATACCCTTCGGCCAGCGAACGATCAACGGCGTAGCGATGCCGCCCTCGTGGACGTAGTGTTTGAAATACCGGAATGGTGTATTCGACGCATTCGCCCACGATTTGCCGTATCGCAGAAAAGAACTCTTCGACCCGAACGGCGGCGTACCCGAATCTTTCGCCATCGCTCCGCCTTCGGCGCATCCGCCGTTGTCGGAAAGAAACATCACGACCGTGTTTTCGGTAAGGCCGCGATCTTCCAAGGCCTGCACCAGTCGTCCTATCGCGGCATCCATCTTCCAGACGACGGCCGCGTAGACTTCCATGGCATCGGCTTCTCGTTTGCGTTCCTCGGGCGTCAATTCGCTCCAGTCTTTTTCGACCCGATTCGGCGGCGACAACTGCCAACCTTCGTCGATCAGCCCCATTTCTCGCTGACGTGCCAAACGAGCCTCACGAATTGCATCCCACCCGCGATCGTACATGCCGTCGAAGCGGGCGATATCTTCGGCCGGAGCCTGAAGCGGCCAGTGCGGTGCGTTGAACGCCACGTACAAGAAGAACGGCTTGTTCTTCGAAGCCGCTTCGTCGATGAAGCGAATCCCGTAGTCGACGAAGGCATCGGTCGTGTACCATCCGTCGGGCGTCGGATGGTCGGCATCGTAAACGACCCGATCGTCGAGAACCACCGAGCGACCCGGCTTCGGCGTATAGTAAAACCCGCCTCCCTCGGGCACGCCGAAGAACCGGTCGAATCCTCGCGACAACGGCCACCAACTACGATCGGCGTGTCCTACGTGCCACTTCCCGACGATTGCCGTGTGGTATCCCGCAGGCCCCAGCACCTCGGCGATCGTCACGCACCAAGGCATCAAGCGTCCTCGGTAGCCCGGGAATTTTTCCCCGGCATCTCCGGTCATATGCCCGATACCGGCCTGATGCGAATACAACCCGGTGAGCAACGAGGCTCGGGTCGGACAACACCGACCGGTGTTGTAGAACTGTCGAAAGCGTATCCCCTGACGCGCCAATCGATCCAAATTCGGGGTCGGGATCTCGCTCCCGTAGCAACCGATATCGGAAAACCCCATGTCGTCGGCCATGATCAGCACAATGTTGGGCCGCTCCGACGCGAAAGACGCATCGTTCCCAGCCCCCCACACGACGACGGCCGAAAACAAGCACAAAGCAACGTTGATTTCCATCCGCGTCATCGATTCACCTCGCTCGATCGGATATACGTTTACGGCGAAAGCGGACTGTGCCGGAACGCCGATGCCTTCACTTCGTTCCCTGTTCGCCCGTCACGCGAATGACCACGCGGCGATAGTCGTACAATTCGAAATCGCCATCCCGCCGATCATGCACCTGTAACACCACGTGCAGCTCACTGCCCGCGGCATCGCGCGGCACTCGAAACGACGTGTGCGCTTCGCGGGAAATCAACGGCTCCAACTGCCCCGAGTAGGTTCCCGGATCCGGATAGTAAAACCAACAGAATTCGAGCGGATCGCCGTCGGGATCGCGAGACTCGCGGGCATCCAAGTCGATCACCTCCCCTGCTTCCGCCGTGACGACGACGATTCGATCGGTCATATCGCCGCCGAATGCCGCGACGGGGTTGTGATTCGCCTTTTCTCGCGGCTGAACGCACCAATCCATGCGCGCCGCAAATTCATTCATATACGCTCGCCGCCACTTCCAGATCGGATTGTATTCTGCATGCCGGAATTCGCTGCACCAGCGGTCGAAGCCGGTGATCCCTTCGCCGGTAAACGTATCGCCGGTTTGGGCGTACATGCGATACGGCTTGTAGGGTTCTTCCAAGAAGGGCTGGTACTTGGCGGGCACGTTCAATTGTTTCTCGCGGGTGAACCGGCCTCCCCAACCACCCCAGTCTTGGCGGAAGGGATTGTATAGCCCGCGGTTGACCAGGCCGATCCACGTCGTCGTACCGCCCCCTTCCAAGCACGCCTTTCTTCCGAACCGATCCGGGTACAACGCTCCGAGCGGCCCGTGACCGGTTTGAATGTGTTGTTTCGCCCACGCGTGTTGCCCTTGCGCATCGGGAGAGTACGGTTCCCACGTGTACGGTCCTTCCGCACGCGATTCCTTCTCGGGATGTGAACCGTAAAGGCAAAACACCTGGTTGTAACTTCGCCGCCAATCGATTTCGGGAAATTCATGGCAAATCCACGCTCCCGCGTTGTCTTGGCCGGCGTCGTCGTAAATGTGAATCTTTGCGATGAACTGCCGAACTTCCTCGGGCGAACGCGATTTGCGGATATCCCACAACGCCTGGGCAAGCGTATTCGAACCGGCGTTGATCGCGATCCAGACGGGTCGCGGATCGGGGCGATCAACAACGCGAATGATCAACTCCGAGCCGGGCGATGCGTGGCCGTCGCCGACGTCTTCCATCCCGTACCCCGGTTGCCCTGCCGCTATCCTCGCTCGCAAGGTTTCGGCATCGGGCCAACCGTCGGCGTGCTGCCGTAAATTCGGCAGCACTTTCGCATAGGCGGCCACACGCTCTTCGATCAACTCGGGATAAAGTCGGTTCTTCGGCGGATCACGATGAGGATTCAACCAGCGGGAAGAAACGGCAATCAGGCCCTCGATGTCCAACTCGTTCGCGTACATCAACAAGTGGACCATCGTTTGGGAATCGTCCGGCTCGTTGCCCATGTCGGTCAATATGATCAATCGCGGCTTCGTCGAATCGATAAACGAGACGTCGGCCGCCCGGCTCACCGCCATGCCCCCCCATGGTCCAAACAACAATCCCAAAACGATCAGCGTGATGGTCGCCCCCGACCGTCCGATTGCGTTGCCGCGACAAGCCAATCGCCGTTCGGCGGCAACTACGCGAAGCGCCTTTTGCATGGTGGAAATCCTCACCGGCCGCGTGTCTACGATACGTGTCCCGATAAACTATGGCGACCTGTTTCACGTCGCCATGCCGCCGCCGAGACGGCGGCATCTCGTCAGGCACACTCCCCACAGAGTTCATTCCGCGTCACAAAGAGTGCGGGCGTTCGGCATATCGCCCGACAACGTTGCAGTCCCCCACTATCCGGCTGCTCATTGTAATCGCTTTCTCAGCGAATTGCGCACAAGGCGCCCTTGTTGTCCGGACGTCATTTCAGGGTAGTCGCCCGCTGCCGTCCTGCAATGAAATTCCGCGTCGGCCGATTGAGAAGGTATTTCACATGGCCCATCGGACAACGACCGGCCCCGTTTTCCCGGTCGGCAAATGCTACGGCGTACGGCGCGACCGTTGAGGCCACGTGCCGATTTCGTCATAAAAAACGCCTCGACCCAAAAAGGCCGAGGCGTGCGTAGACAACCGGTTTCCGTCAATGGTCACGGAATGTTCGGGTTGATGACGGCCATTGCCGTTGGAGCAGGAGGCTCGATCCCCAGATCGGTTTCGATCTTGATGTTACCGGCGATCTTGCCCGGTTCCTCGCCTGCCTTGAAGGTTACGGGTACGACGTGCACGGTTTTCGGCTCGGCATCCTTCTCTTTCGAAAGATCGAATTCGAACCCTGCCCCCTCGCACGAAATCGACAAGATCCGGAACGGTTCTTTGCCTCGAATCACCAGCGTCTTCGTAACCGTCTGGCCCGGCTTGACCACGCCCAAGAACAAGTTCCCCGGGCTGACCGTGATCGGCGATTGAACCATCCCCTCGACGGTGACGGGAACTTCCTCGTAACGATAGTCGTTGGTCACCAATACGATATGGTCGTTCAAGTAACCAGCCGGGGCCGACTTGTCGAGATGGACCTTCAGCTTGTACACGACTTGGTTGTAGCTGCGAGAGACTTCCTCCACTTCGGCCGTCATGTTCGCCGGCGTCTTCACGTCGACGATCTTCCAATCACTTCGACCGGCATACGTAACAGTGACCTCCCGGTCCGCTTCCTCGCCTTGTTCAACGGTACCGAATTGAACACTCTCGGGGCTGAAAACCACGTCGCTTCGAATGTAGCTTCGAACGTGAAGCTGGACTTCGGCATAGTACGGCTTATCGAACGTGACGGTGATCGTCGCCCCTCGGGCGCCGAGGAACGCCGTCGAGTTCACTCTCGCGACGATCGCCCCTTCTTCGTACGTTTTGACGGTCGGATTTTCAACGCTCACGATCGTGCAGCCGCAACTCGAACGCGCGTTCAACACATGCACGTCTTCGACATAAAGGTTTTTGAACACGAAACGATATTCGGCCTTCGCCCCGCGAGCGACCACTCCGAAATCGTGTTCGAAGTTCGAAAACATTTTTCGCGCCCATTCCTGCCCGAATGTCGGCAGGCTCAGGCATACGGCGAACATGAGACCAAGAATTGCACGTCGCAACATGGGACCATACACTCCCGTCGCTAGAAGACTGTTCATCGAATCCCTGACATCCAACGGGAACCCACCCCATTGCGGACTCCTTCCGGCAGCGACCCACGACGCGCCGAAATGTTGAGCACCCCGTAAAAATGGGCGGTCCGCGGCTACTTTACGGGCTGGATACCGCAGATGTCAACGGCAAATCCACAACGCCAGGCCATGTGGACAACCTTGGCAACATGGAGAACCTTCGTATTCCCCCCAGCTTGTCGGCCGTTTTGCGCAATTCTTGGGGCCGCGTCACAACAGATGGGCTTGTTCCGGCACTCGACCAGGGGAGTAGGCAAAGTGAGCAACAGCGTAGGCGGGTTCCTTCCAAATTATGCGCATGAAACGCAGTCCGGCAAATTTTTCCGCCTATCCCCCTCGAAGTAGTTACATACTTCGCCGCTTAACCGCCGAATTTGCCGTGTGCGATGCCGACGCATGACGGATCAGGGATTGAGCATGGGGATGCATTTTGCCGCCGACGTGCTACGATTAACAAGAGCATGGACAGGCCCCCCAACGGTCCGACGAACGAGCAAACGGCATTGCGAACCCATTCGGGAGTAGGACGTATGGCAGCCCGACTGTATATCGGCGTCGATGTCGGCGGTACGAAGATTCAAGCCTCGCTGGTCGAGGAATCCGGCGGTATTCTCGAATCGCATCGAATCCCTACCCCCCGCGACACGGAACCACAGGCAGTGGTCGAGGCAATCGCCCAGGCCATCGAGGCGGTTCTTGCAGAAAAAGGTGTCGATCGCAAAGAATTGGCCGCCATCGGGCTAGCCATCCCGGGGGTAGTCGATCACTCATCGGGGATGATCGTCGTCACCCCGAACATGAATCTGGGCGGCATCTGCATCCGCAAAGAATTGGAACCTCGGTTCGGCGTGCCCGTCGCTTTGGGAAATGACTGTAATTTGGGCGCTTTGGGCGAATCTTGGATCGGGGCGGGACGCGGTGCCAAAAGTGTCTTCGCCATGCTCGTCGGCACCGGCATCGGCGCGGGATTCGTTCGCAAGGGCAAACTTTGGCGAGGCGCCCGCGAGGCTGCCTGCGAGGTAGGTCACATCGTTATGGAAATCGACGGACCGGTATGCGGGTGTCAGAATCGCGGCTGTTTCGAAGCCTTGGCCGGACGTGCCGCCATCGAACGTGATATTCGCGCGGCAGTCGAAGCCGGCGAGTCGACCGTTCTCACCGACATTCTCGAAGGGGACCTCAGCGTCATTCGAAGCGGCGCGCTACGCCAAGCCCTCGAGGCCGGCGACGAGTTGGTCACCCGCATCGTGCGACGCGCCTCTGTGGTGATCGGCAACGCGTGCCTGACGATTCGGCATCTGATCGATCCGGAGGTCATCGTCCTCGGCGGCGGCGTCATCGAGGCTTGTGGAAACTTCATGTTACCGATCATCCGCGAGATCGTCGAAGCCGACAAACTTCCCGGCGCTCGTCCGGGAGGCCACATTCGCCTTTCGCGTTTGGGGGACGATGCGGTCGTTCTCGGGGCGGTGGCGTTGGCCCGTCGCATGGTAGGGCGCAACCCCTTCAAGAAGCGTTACCAAATTCTGCCGCAATATCCCACGGTCGAAATCATCGACAACGGCATGGCACTGGTCGGCAAAAAGAGCTTCGGAGTCGATTTCGTCGTGCAAGCAGGCGGCCAAGCCAAGAAACGCAAGTTTTGGAAATCGACCGAAGCCGAGCAGCAAACGCAAGTCGTTCCGCGCGACCTGGCCCGTTTGTGCCGCGGAGGTCCCGAAGTCATTTTCATCGGAACCGGCGGTGCATCGTCTCTGGAAGTTCCCGAGAGCGTGAAACGATTTGCCGAAGACAGGCTCGTCGAGTTAGTCGTCGCCCCCACGGCCGAGGCCGCCGCTCAATTCAACGCGTGCACGCGGCGGAAAGCCGGATTGTTCCACCTCGCCAAATAGGCCGCAACGGCGGCCCGGCGCCGTCATTCTTCGGGTGTCTTCAGCGGCTTGTAGCGTAGCGCGGCGCGGTCGGCATCACGAGCCGCTCGGACGGCCTCGCGGTAGAAATATTCTTGCGCCCGAATCGGTTCGCCCTCGCGAGGCACCCGCTCGTACGTCCCGTCGGGCAGCAACCGCCACGCCTTGACGTTGTCGGCAAAATAAATCTTGAGCATCCCGATTAAACGCTGCGCTTGATCGGGGTCGAGAACGGGGAAGATCGTTTCCAGACGCCGTTCCAAGTTGCGCATCATCCAGTCGGCGCTGGAAAGGTACACCTCCTCGTGCCCCCCGTTATGGAAATAGAAGATGCGGGCGTGCTCCAGAAATCGATCGACGATCGATCGAACCTCGATATTTTCGCTCAGCCCCGGCACTCCCGGCCGCAGACAGCAAATACCGCGAATGTTCAGCCGAATTCGAACGCCTGCTTGAGAGGCGCGATACAGGGCTTCGCACACCTCTTTGTCTTGCAACGCGTTGCACTTGGCCATGATCAAGCCGGGTTGTTCCGGCGTCGATAGCTGCCGTTCCCGTTCGATCAACTCGATGAACCGTTCTCGAAGCTGTTTGGGTTCGACGGTGAGCCGTTTCCAACCGACGGCTTCCGAGTATCCCGTCACAAGATTGAAAAAGGCGGCCACGTCGGAAGCGATCTCCGAATGCGAGGTCATCAACCCGATATCGGAGTACAGCTTTGCCGTGCTGTCGTTGTAATTGCCCGTCGACAGATGCACATACCGTCGGATGCGATCCGCTTCGCGCCGCACGATCAGCAGGGCTTTGGCGTGTGTTTTGTACCGCGCGACACCATAGACCACGTGGCAACCGGCATCTTCCAGCCGGCGAGCCCATTGCACGTTGCGTGCTTCGTCGAAACGCGCCTTGAGCTCGACCAGCACGGTGACTTCTTTTCCGTTTTGCCCCGCTCGCTCCAAAGCTTCGATGATCGGCGAGTCGCCGCTGGTACGGTAAAGTGTTTGCTTGATCGCCAAGACGTTCGGATCATCCGCCGCTTCGCGAATCAAGCGCACGACCGGCTCGAAACTCTCGTAGGGCAGCGAAATCAGGACGTCTCGATCGCGGATCGTTTCCCACAAATCTTCGGCATCGAGCAAATCGCGAGGCGTTTGGGGCGGCCACTCGGCATCTTTCAAGCGATCGTAGCCGGGCAAGCCGACGATTTGCCACAAGGCCTTCGCGTCGAGAATTCCGTCGATCGCATAGACGCCGTCAGCATTGAGCTCCAACCAATCTGCCAACCATTTCAC
>CAYVVR010000077.1:0-435 GCA_964454655.1 uncultured Planctomycetaceae bacterium
TTCTGGGAGGCCGCGTCGTTCGCAACGCCCATCGGGAAATCGGGTGGCATCCCATCGAATCGATCGATACCGCAGGCACGCCTCTTGCCGGGCTACCCTCCCCCGTGACGGCCTTTCATTGGCACGGCGACATGTTCGAACCACCGCCGAAGGCACGCCTGCTCGCCCGCAGCGAGGCCTGTCCGCATCAAGCGTTCTTGTACGGCGATCGGGTGTTGGGACTCCAGTTTCACCTGGAATACGATCGGCCGACGATCCGCGCCATGTTGCACCACTGCGCCGACGAACTCGCGCCCGGCCCGTATGTGCAAACGGCCGAGGCAATCGAACGGCAGGCCGACCACGTCGAGACGTTGCGTCCTTATCTGTTCGACATGCTCGACCGGCTGGCGGCTGCGGCGCGGTAACGCGAAAGCCGGCCGAGCGCCCGAGCTC
>CAYVVR010000077.1:445-11069 GCA_964454655.1 uncultured Planctomycetaceae bacterium
CTCCATCGGCGTTAGCGATCGTAGAAGCCGAATTCGTAGGCAGCGTCGTACATGGCCACGATGTTCTCCGGCGGCACGCCCGCCTGAACATTGTGGACATTGTCAAAGACGTATCCGCCGCCGGGCATCCAAACTTCGAGATTCCGCCGCACGGCTTCGCGGACTTCGTCTGCCGTCGCATTCGGCAACACGTGTTGGCTGTCGACGGCACCGCCCCAAAACACGAGCCGATTGCCGAATCGCGTCTTCAACCCTTGCGGGTCCATGCCCGCCGCACTGATCTGAACGGGGTTGAGGATATCGATCCCGTTGTCGAGCAAGTCGGGAATGTACTCGACGCACGCGCCGCAGGTGTGATACCAGACCTTCGCTCGGGTGCGCGATCGGATGTACTGCACCAACCGCTTCTGTCGAGGCTTGACCACGCGACGATAGAACTCGGGCCGAAACAGCGGGCCTTTCTGGCCGGCCAGGTCGTCGCCGATCATGATCACATCGACGACGTCGGCCACCTCGTTCAAGAATCCCTCGAACCAATCGAGCCAAAACGCAAGCGTGCGATCGAGCAACGCCTCGCAAAACTCGGGTTGCTCGATCATGTCCAGAAACCAGCGTTCGAGCCCTCGCATGTACCAGCATATCTCGTACACCACCCCGGAAATTCGACTCACCACCGCATAAGGCGTTTCGTTGCGGAGGCGCAGCGCCTCTTGTCGCAAATGGGCGAAACGTGCGGGATCGTTTCCCTTGGGCCACGGATAATCGGCCAAATCGGCGATCGTCGCCTCGGCGAGCGGATGATGCGTGATGTCCATATACAGCGGCGAATCGGCTGGCATCGACCAGCGAACACCGAACTCGTCGATCAGGTCGTACCACACGCGGCCGCCTTCTTCGCGGGTTTCGATCTCACCCGCGTACCCTTCGCCGGCTCCGGCGGCGATATACCGCGTATCGACGTGAAATCGCTCGAGCACGGCCTCGCACGGCTCGGCAAGTTGCTGCACGGCATCCATGATGCGAACGTCGTCGTCGATCCCCAAATGCGCGAGCAGTGCTTCGTAGGCGAGCCGATGAATTCCCGTCTGGTTGCCGCCCAAGTCGATCGGTACGCGATCCGGTTCTCGGTGTTCCAAAGCCGTCAGCAGACGTTCGCGCGACGTCATCGATTCGGATCGCATGGTAAAACCCTCTCGTAATCGACAGCCGAGAAATCTCCTGCAGCGGCCACAGTCCGGCAACCGCGGCCTCAATTGTGACAAGACAAAAACCGCCTGTCACGCCGAGAAGGGCCGACAACGAGGCACCGGTCGAACGTGCTTCTTCTCGACTCGCCTTTGCACCCGGCTGGTGCCGAAACTAAACTAGGTTCATCCCCCCAACGTCAGGAACGCGCGGTTCGATCGCGCGTCTCCGCCCTCCTTTTTTCCTGCCCCTTGTATCCTTCCTCGAAGCGTCGGGTTGTGTCGTCATGCAGAAATGGTTCGTGATCGCTTTGGTTTTCGCTTTCGGTCTGCTTTCTTCGTCCGCCGCCGGCGTTGCCGCCGAAATCGATTTGCGGCCGCTGTGGGATGCCTCGTTGCCGCTGGCCAATCCCCACAAAGGCTGGTACCACCACTTCTACGATAACGGCGTCGCCAAGTACCTAGCCGAAAGCGACGAAGAAATCCTCGATTTTCCCGGGATGGATCACATCTATCTGCGTTTGGCCTGGGCCTATCTCGAACCGGAAGAAGGCCGTTTCAACTGGCAAATTCTCGATGAACAAATCGACAAGTGGACGGCGCACGGCCTAGGCATCGCCTTGCGAATCAGCTGCCGCGAAACCGGCGCGGGCCGCCTCGAGCAAAAATTCGCCACGCCCCGCTGGGTTCGCGATGCCGGAGCCAAAGGCGTGTTTGCCGCGAAGCGAGGCTCGGAACGCGTCATCGTCGAAGCGTCGCCCGGCGAACCGGAACCTGATTTGCCTTGGGAACCGATCTACGACGACCCGGTGTTCCTCGAAAAGCTGGACCATTTCGTAGCGGCGCTGGCCGCCCGCTACGACGGCAAGCCGTGGTTGCGCTACGTCGATATCGGTAGCGTGGGCGATTGGGGAGAAGGCCACACCAGCAGCGGCAGCGGCCGCAAGTACGGCTTCGACGCCTTGATGAAGCACATCGAGCTGTATCGAAAACACTTCCGGCACTCGCAATTGGTCGTCTCCGACGATTTCGTCTACGGCGTCGCCGATCCCGAGGATCGACCGCGATTGCACAAGAAAGTCATCGAGGCGGGCATCAGCTATCGCGACGATAGCATCCTGTGCGGCTGGTACGTGCAACAGTATGCAAAGACGTACTGTGTCCGCAGTCCCGAATTCTTCGCCGATGCCTGGCGAACGATGCCTACGGTTCTCGAACTCCAACATTATTGGGCGGGCAAGAAAGCCGGTAATTGGGATCCGCAAACCGGTATCGGTCCCGACTTCTTCCGCGGGGCTATCGACGTGATGCACGCAACCTATATCGGCTACCACGGCCACGCGAGAGAATGGTTGGCCGATCACCCCGAACTCACGCTCGAGTTGCTCAATCGCTGCGGCTACTGGTACTTTCCGCACAAGGTGGAAGTTCCCTCGACGATGATCGCCGGAAAACGCTACGAACTTGTCGCCTGGTGGCAAAATCGCGGCGTCGCCCCGGCTTATCACGCCTACGACCTGATATGGCGGTTGCGCGGCCCGAAGGTGTACTCGCAACGCATGCCCTCGGGCAACCGACGTTGGCTCCCCGGCCCCGATGATCGGCCGTATCGCGAAAAGTACTCGTTGGAGCTTCCGGGCGACCTTCCTCCCGGCGACTACGCGTTGCAATGGAAGCTGCACTCGGCCGAGGCGGCACGCGACGTGGCGTTACCGCTCAAAACGGCAACGCGCGACGAGGAAGGGTTCTACACGATCGGCACGGTCTCGATCCAGGCGCCGTGAGAACGTAGTTCGCCCGGACGGACGGCATCACCCCGGCACGATGCACGGGCCTTCCGGCAATTCGGAGTGTGAACAGACGACCTCGGCGACGCGTTCCAGACCGAAGCGATCCGCTTCGTCGAACCGCTCTTCCTTGGGACTATCGACGTCGAGAACGCCCCAAATTCGGTCGTCGCGCATTAGCGGCACGACGATTTCCGACCGCGACGCCGCGTCGCAAGCAATATGACCGGGAAACAGCCGAACGTCCGGCACGACCAGGCTCTTCCGCTGCTCGACGGCCTTGCCGCAAACCCCCTTTCCGACGGGGATACGCGTGCAAGCGGGTTTGCCGAAAAAGGGCCCGACGATCAACACGTCGCGCCGCAAGAAATAGAATCCGACCCAATTGATCTCGGGGAGCATTCGCCCCAACAGCGCCGCTGCGTTCGCACAATTGGCGATGATGTCGGTTTCGTCCCCCAAAAGGCTCGTCAGCTCGGCCGTTAATTTTTCGTACAATAACTTTTTCGACATTTTCCCCACCTGCGTACCGCGCGACCTCTCGCTTCCCGACGACACGCGATCGCCGGGCGTCGGTTCGATCTCCCACCCGCCCAAGGTACCAACGCAACGCGGTTTCCGCCAGAACTAGGGCATTTCGACGTCGCCCCGACAACGCGACGGCAACGGCATTGTTGTCGCAACGAGGGTGTTCCCGACCGTTCCCCCCTCGTACCGGTGCCGCGGTTTGCGTGCGATCGGCGGCGAAAACACAATGAAACTGCCGAGGAGAGGCGCCGCCGGTTCTTTGATTGCGTTCGTTCGCTCATCGCCTGTTTGATCGAGGAGAAAATCATGTTGCGTCTGGTGTCGATTCTGGCGGTCTTGACCTGTCTTGTCGCCTATCCGGCCGTTTCGGCGGCGGAATCGCCGGAACGCCCTCCGAATATCGTGTGGATTTTCGCCGAAGACATCGGCCCCGATTTGGGCTGCTACGGGCTCGACTACGTGAAGACGCCGAACCTCGACCGGTTGGCGGCACAGGGCGTGCGGTTCGAAAACGCCCACACGACGGCCCCGGTCTGCTCGACCGCCCGCAGCGCAATGATGACCGGCATGTACCAGAACGCCATCGGCTGCCACCAACATCGCACCGCCGACAAGAAGCCGCTGCCCGCACCGGTGGTTCCCTTTCCGCTACTTTTACAAAAGGCGGGCTACTTCACCGGCTTGATGCCCGGCACGAAAACCGATTTGAATTTTCTGTGCAATGTAAAGGAACTCTTTCCCGGCGGTGACTGGAGCGAAGCGGGAGATCGTCCGTTCTTCGTGCAAATGACCTTCGCCAACACGCACCGGGCTTGGCACCATTACCCCGATAATCCGGTCGATCCGGCGAAAGTCGAGGTGCCGCCGTATTACCCCGATACGCCGCTTGTGCGACGCGACATCGCCAACGGCCTGGAAGAAATCCAACATATGGACGCACTGGTCGGCGAAATCCTCGATCGCTTGGACCGCGAAGGCCTGACCGAGAACACCCTGGTCATCTTCATGGGCGACAACGGACGTTGTGAAGTCCGCGGCAAGCAATTCTTGTACGAACAGGGGACGCACGTACCGCTGATCATGCGTTGGCCGGGACACATCGAGCCGGGCACGGTCCGGGACGACCTCGTCTTGTCGATCGACGTCACCGCCACGGTGGTCGCCGCCGGTACCGGCCACGTGCCCGAGTGGATGCACGGCCGCGACCTGCTCGACCCGAATGTGCCCAAGCGACGGTACATCTTCACCGCCCGCGACAAGATGGACGATACGCACGACGCGATGCGTGCCGTTCGCGATGCCCGCTACCGATACATCCTCAACTTGATGCCCGAGCGCGCTTATTGCCAGTACAACGAGTACAAAGAACGGCAATACCCGATTCTCGCGTTGTTGAACGTGATGCATCTGAAAGGCGAACTCGATCCCGTTCAAGATCGCTTCATGCAGCCCACCAAGCCGGTCGAAGAACTCTACGACCTGCAAAACGATCCCTACGAAACGAAAAACCTGGCCGACGATCCCGCGTATGCCGAGGTGAAATCGCGACTGCGTCGCGCGCTCGACGAGTGGCGCAAGATGGTCGGCGATGAAGGGGTCAGCGAAGAGTTCCGTCGGGGCGGTTGGCCGGCCACCTATCCCACCCGCAGCCTCGAAGAATGGGAAGCGAAACTGGCGGAATGGGAAGACATCATGCTGAAGCACGGCCCCGGCCCGCTCCCCGGCGACAACCGAACGCAGAAGAAGAACAAGAAGGCCAAAGCTAAGTAATTACGCGGCACGGCGTCGTTTGACCGGCGAGGCTTGGCAGCGAGGCCGCATGTTCGCCCCCCTAGAGGGGACGGTGCTCGATTCGTATACTGTCTCGAACGCCTCGCAAGTCGCATTCCGAGCTTTACGAGCGCCGGCGATTGCTTGATGCCGCAGACATTCCACGAAACCTGGCCGATCCTGTTGCTGTCGATTCAAGTCTCCGGAACCGCCGTGCTGATCAGCGCGTTCCTGGGGATTCCGTTGGGCGTCTGGCTGGGAATGCATCGGCACCGGCGGATGGGGTGGGTTCCGGCGGTCGTCCATACCGGTATGGCCCTGCCGCCGGTCGTGGTTGGGTTGTTGCTGTATATTCTGTTTTCCCGAAGCGGCCCATTGGCTGGTCTTGATCTCCTATTCACCCCGGCCGCCATGATCGTGGCGCAAACGATCCTGGCGTTACCGTTCGTCGTGGGCATCACAAGATCGGCGACTGCTGCGGTACCGCAAGAGCTTGTGGAACAGCTCAAGACCTTGGGCGCCGACGACCGTCAATGCCGCCTTGCGGTCCTGCACGAAGCGCGTCACGGCATCGCCTTGGCCGTTGCGGCCGCGTTCGGCCGCAGCATCTCGGAGGTCGGCGCCGTGTTGATCGTCGGCGGGAACATCCGCGGTCATACCCGAGTATTGACCACAGCCATCGTCCTGGAAACCGGCAAAGGAAATTTTCATTTCGCGCTGGCGCTGGGAGCCGTGCTACTCAGTTTGGCGTTGGCGGCCAATCTGGCGATTATCCGGCTTCAAGGAAGCGGTCGTATCTCATGACTCGCAGCGTTCACTTCGAACTGAAAGACGTCGCGCATTCGCGAGGCGAATCCTTTCACCTGCGAATTGAGCATTTGACGATCGTCCGCGGCGAGGTCGTCGCTTTGCTGGGGCCGACCGGCGCCGGAAAGAGTACGTTACTGCGCATGCTGGCCGGACTGGCGACACCTGCTTGCGGCGTGATCCGATTCGACGGGCGTGTTCCCGTTCATCGACGGATGCCGTTGGACGCTCGCCGCAAAATCGCGATGGTTCACCAGCAACCGCTTCTCCTATCGCGGTCCGTTCTCGACAACGTGGAATACGGCCTGCGAGTACGACGCGTTTCCGACCGACGCAAAAAAACGACGGAGGTCCTTCGCCGCTTGGGTATCGAAGCCTTGGCAAACAAACCGGCGCACACGTTGTCCGGTGGTCAAACGCAATTGGTCGCCATCGCCCGCGCGCTGGTCTTGGAAACCGAGGTCTTGCTACTCGACGAACCTACCGCTCATCTCGATCCGAACCACGTCGAGCTGGTGGAACGCGTCATTGCCGAGCATCAAGAACAGCACGACGTGACGATCGTGTGGGCGACCCACAATTTGTTCCAGGCACGCCGCGTATCGACACGGACGGCGCTCTTGTGGAACGGTGAACTCGTCGAAGAGGCTGCTACTTCGACATTTTTCGAATCGCCTACCGACCCGCGTGCCGCCGACTTCATTCGCGGACGCATCGTGTACTGACCAACACTGCACCGAAATACGAGACTACCTGATGAACAACCGTCGATTTGCTTTCGTCGCGTTATGTTGCATCGCCGTCGCCGCCGGATGTCGCCAAGTTGCCGACGAACATCGCTCGCTGACGCTGGCCACGACCACCAGCACCCGCGACAGCGGCCTTTTGGACGTCCTTCTACCGCAATTCGAAGAGGAAACGGGCATCACGATCAAGATGATCGCGGTCGGCAGCGGTCAGGCGCTCGAAATGGGGCGCCGGGGCGACGCCGACGTCCTTCTCACCCACGCCCCGGAAGCCGAAAAACGGTTCATGGAAGAAGGCCACGGAAATCTGCGCTACGACGTCATGTACAACGATTTCGTACTGGTAGGTCCGAAAGCGAATCCGGCGGGCGTCGTGAAAGACGAGCCGATCACCGCATCGCTCCGACGGATCGCCGACGCCGAATCACTGTTCGTTTCTCGCGGAGACGAATCTGGCACGCACATGAAAGAACTCGCGCTATGGCAAGAATCTGGAATCACTCCCAAGGGTGACTGGTACATCGAGGTCGGAGCCGGCATGGCGCAGACGCTGCGTGTCGCTTCAGAAAAACAAGCGTACACTCTATCCGACCGAGGCACGTTTCTCGCTCAACGAGACGGTTTGCACTTGGTAATCCTCGCCGAGGGCGACGCATCACTGCGCAATCCGTACTCGGTCATTACGATCGACGCCGGTAAACACCCCGGTGTCCACGAAGAAGAAGCCCGCCGGTTTGCCGAGTTCCTGGTGTCTCCGCAAACGCAGCGGGCCATTGCCGAATTCGGGGTCGACCGGTTCGGTCAACCGCTGTTTTTCCCGTTGCACGCCACCGACGACTGAAACGCACGGCAAGACGTTTCGACGCTACGGGCGCGTGTCGAAACCGTCCGCTCGCGGCACCGGATCGGAATCGGCCGGATCTTCGGCGTCGATCAACTGCGGGAAGAAACGATAGTAATTGCCGTAGTTGTACTCCCGCTGACGCTGCACCATCCGCCGGCCCAACTCTTGCATGTGCCGGCGGGCGGCTTCCTGGTCGCCGGCCAGCAGCATGTAGCGGTTTTTCGACAAGACGTTCCCGTCCGCGTCGCGCAACCGAAGTTCGACGAAGAACGGCTCGCCCATCGACACTCGCACCGGCCATTGCACGTCACCGACCGGCCGGGCGCTGTCGGGTGGCACGTCGCCGACCGCAACTTCCTGGGCGTACAGCTCGCTCCCCTGTCGATCGATTACCCGCAACGCGATCGTGCGGGCGCCGTAGGTTCGGTACGTATCGTTGACGATCCAAAGTTTGCCGGTAAACGTTTCTCCGGTTTTCCAACGCCGCTTCGGGAAATCCAAGCTCACCAACAACGGCTGATACGCACGTTGGACGAATTCGTACGAGCGCTTCGGTCGGCAGTAATTGTCGACGATTCCCCACTTCATGTCGGGCCAATAGGTGATGAAGTGGCACAAGGCGATTCCCGATGTTTTGGGTTTCGCCCGACGCACATGCTCAATCGCCAACTGGAAGATCGTCCCTTGGGCAATCTGCGTGGCCTCGACAAACGCTTCTAGTGATTCGGTTCGTTCGTCGCCGAAGGTGTCGAAGTTTTGCATCCGCAGTCGATCCAAGTCGGCCCAGTGATGCCCCCAGCTCGGGCCCGGCGGCCAGAGCTCATCCTCGGGAATGAACTTGCGCAGGCTTTCGACCGACGGCACCGACGTGATCGCCAACTCGGGGATGATGGGAAAGTCGATCGTCTTGATCCAATCTTCCATCAACCAACGCCCCATCGAGTAAAAATACGCGTTCGCGTGGTCGGCCTCTTTGGGCTTGTAGCCGACCGAAAGCGAATTCTTGCAGGTCAACGGCGAGTCGGGCACGTAGGGCAAGTCGATCAGCCGTTGGATGCGTTCTCCCAGTCCTTCGAGAAACCGCTTCGTGAAAGGCGGATCTTCCGCCCGCAAAAACGCCTCTTCGCCGCCTTCCAGCAGAATCAAACACGGATGGTTGCGCCGCTCGCGAACGACGGCCTCAGCCTCTTGGTAAATACGTTCGATCGTGGCCTCGTCCTGCGGAATGTTCGCCGTCCCCAAAGGAATCACGTCCTGCCAGACCGTCAGACCGAGCCGATCGCACAGTTCGTAGAACTCGGGCACCTCGGGCGGATGCCAACCGAAAATGCGGATGTTGTTCATGTTCGCCGCCTTCGCCAGTTCGATCAGGCGGCGATATTTTTCGGGAGTCGTGCGGCCTACGAAGATATCGGGCGGCCCGCCCCAACAGGCCGATCGAATGAAATGCCGCTTCCCGTTGATGAAGACCGTTCGCGGGAAGCTCACTTCGTCTCGCGTGAAACCGGGATTCCACCCCATGCGAATCTCGCGGATACCGAAGACCGTTTCGTTCCGGTCGAGCAGCCGACCGTTGTCGACCACGTCGATACGGCCGCGATACAAGTTGGGTTTTCCCAAGTCCCACGGCCACCAAAGCCGCGGCTTGTCGAGGTGAATCACGGTCTCGACGGTCGATTTTCCCGGAGCGGCTTCGGCCTTGACGCGATGCACGACGGCGTCTCCGGCAAAGTTTTCGCCGGTAAGCGTGATTCCCAACTCGACCGAGCGCATGCGGCTGTCGTGGTTCTCCAACGTAATTTCAACATGCACGTCGGCGGAACCGTCGTCGCCGAGCGTCGAACGAAAACACGCATCGTCGACGCGAACCTTGCCGGTAGAAACCAACCGAACCGATCGCCAAATACCGAAGGGAATCAAGTCGCGCCAGTAGTCGCCGAACCAAGGCGTCTTCAAGCCGGCAACCTTACTATTCACTTGCGGTGGTGGATCCAACTTGACCATCAAGAGGTTTCGCGCCTTGCGCCAATCCGGATCGGTCCGCACGATGTCGGTCACATCGAATGAAAACGGCGAGAAAGCGCCCTCGTGTCGCCCCAGGTAGTGTCCGTTCAGCCACACGTCGCACGAATAATCGACGCCGTCGAACACCAGGCGGACGACCCGATCCTCGACGTTCTCGTACACGTCGAACTGGATGCTGTACCACCACTCGTCCAAGGCGACCCATTGGGCTTTGACGCTGTTTCGGCCGAAGTAGGGATCGTCGATCACACCGGCCTTCCAAAGATCGGTGTAGACATCGCCGGGCACGCGGGCGGGCAACCACACGTGCGTTTCGATGTCGCCGGGGGGAAGCTCATGAAGCCCTTCGCGCACGCCTTGGCCGGGCCGCATTTGCTTGAGTTTCCAGCGGTAGCCGCTCAAGTCCTGGGTCAACCGGCCTCGTCCTTGCGGCACTTCGGCGCCCGGCTGAGCTACGCACGGCGAACCGGCAACGCCGATCGCCAACATGACCAACAGCGGCACGGCCCACCTCCTTGTCGTGCCGGCGATTTGTTTCGAGTCGTTCATGTCTCCTCGCTCCCTGCTGGGGCACACAACCATCAATCCAACACGTTCGCTGCCTTGGCCGGCGTCGGGGGTCCCGACGGCCACTCCAGATTAACCAGGAGCCGCTGCAATCTGTTGACGATAATCCACAATCCACAATTATTTGACAAAACCCCGACACTGCGCATTCGTATTTTTGCCCACATAAAACCAAAGATTGGGTGGACCAGAGGGCATCCATCTCCTCTCGGTACGTGTTCCCGGCGGTATCCACTCAACCGAGCATCAGGCAGCCCAGCCCCAGATAGGCCGATAAGGCCATCAAGTCGGTGGCCGCCAAGACGATCGGTCCCGAAGCGACCTTGGGATCGCGACGCATCGACAGAAGCACGGCGGGAACGGTAA
>CAYVVR010000078.1:0-10902 GCA_964454655.1 uncultured Planctomycetaceae bacterium
TGGGCACGTGGCAGCAAATATTCCACCTCGAATGCGACGTGCGCCCGCGGAATCGCACCGTCGTGGTGACCGTTCACGGTAACGCTTGACCGGCGGGTTGCCGGCATTGGGCCGGCGCAGGGTGGTTGTTTCCGATTGACCGGCGGGAGACAATGCGGGTGTGCTTTCTCCCCCGAATCGGGAGGGGCCGAAAAACGGTCGGCCGTGAGCCGCGTTTCTCAATACCGTCGGGTAAGGTGGATCGCAGATGAAAGTGTACGTAGTTCGTCACGCGTGGGCCGTCGATCGAAGTGTGTGTCGCACCGACGCCGAGCGACCGCTCACCGAAGACGGGCGAAAGCGATTCGCGAAATTCGTCCGCAAGCTGGTCAAACGAGGGCTTTCGATCGACCGAATCGCCACAAGTCCCCTCGTGCGATGCCGCGAAACGGCTGAAATCCTCGCCGAGGGATTGCCCCGACGGCCGGAGATCGAGCTGTTGGATGCGTTGCGGCCCGAATCCGACTTGGAATCGATCGATCGATGGATAGCCGAGCACCAGAATTGCAAATCGACGGCCCTGGTCGGGCACGCTCCCGACGTGTGCACGATCGTCGAACGGATGATCGGCGGGGGGGCGGTGTGGTTCCCGAAGGGGGCCGTGGCGAGGGTGTCGTTCGATTTGACCATCGGCTTCGGGCATGGTGAACTCGACTGGCTTGTCACGCCGAAACTGCTCAACTGCTGAGCAGATGCAGCCAAAACGGTGGGGCGGGAAGGGGACGGCGGTTTCTTGTCTGCCGCCGAGCCGCGGCCTAAAATAGGATGTTTTAGCGGGCAACGCCGAGACCGCCCGATGCTTGGTAGCGGCTCGCCGTATCGACCGGCATGGCGCCGCATGCCGGGGCCTTTCCTACCGTTCTAAGATACGTTGAGCGGCACGTCGCCCGAAAAGGCGGTTCACGTGCCGAGGCGAGCCGACGATCGAAACCCGCCGACGAAGAATGCCACGTGCGCTTCCGGCGAAGACAAGCCGTGAGACCGAGACGATGTCGATCGACGAAGAAGAAATCTATCAGGAGCGAATCCTCGACCACTACGAGTCGCCCTACAATCGCGGACATTGCGACGAATGCACCCATTGCCACGAGGATAAGAATCCTTTGTGCGGCGACGTCGTGCGCATGGAACTGCAAATCGACGACAACGGTCGGATGCGCAAAGTGTATTTCGACGGTCACGGGTGCTGTATCAGCCAAGCGGCGGCTTCGATGTTGGTCGAACGATTCGACGGCAAAACGGTCGACGAAGTGAAGCAGTTTACCGCCGAAGACATGCTCAAGCTCTTCGGTCCGCGGCTCACGCCGAACCGACAAAAATGTTGCTTGTTGCCGTGGCGCGTGCTTCAGGCGGCAATCTACTCGCCGTGCGATGAGGACGGCAAGAAATCGCCCGACGCCGCTTCGTAATCGGCCAGGCGTCGGTGCGTCAAGCGGCTTTCCCCTTTTCATCGGTCGGTCGTTCTCTACAATGCGTTGGCGACGCGTCGCCCGTTTCGCGACGGTTGTCGTTTGTTGTCGCTGACGACCGCCGGGCATGTTCGCGCACACCCGGTTCGACTTTTTCTACGAGAGCACCATGGCGGACAATCTTTCTTTTTCATCCGACGAATTGGCTGCCGTTCGCAAAGACTTTCCGATTTTGTCTCGATGCGTGCACGGCGATGTGCCGCTGGCGTACCTGGACAACGCGGCCAGCACGCAACGTCCTCGGCAAGTGATCGAGGCGATCGTCGACGTCTACGAGAATCGGTACGCGAACGTTCACCGGGGGATCCACACGCTGGCGGATGAAACGACGGAACTGTACGAAAACGCCCGAGAGGCGGTCCGTCGGTTCGTGAATGCTCGATCGTATGAAGAAATCGTGTTTACTTCGGGAGCGACCGCGGCGATCAACCTGGTGGCCCGCAGTTGGGGTGATGCAAACCTCGGCGAAGGCGACGAAATTCTCGTCACCGAAATGGAGCACCACTCGAACCTGGTCCCTTGGTTCCAACTGGCCGAAAGGACCGGGGCGATCGTGAAGCATGTGCCGATCACCGAAGACGGTCGAATCGAGTTGGAGGAGTTTTCGCAACGGCTCACCGACCGCACGAAGTTGGTGGCCGTGACCGCCGTCTCGAACGTGTTGGGAACGATCAACCCGATCGCCGAGATGGTATCGATCACGCACGATGCGGGGGCCTTGATCTTGGTCGACGGTGCCCAAGGGGTTCCGCACCAAAAAACGGACGTTCAGGCATTGGACGTCGATTTCTTGGTGGCCGGCGGGCACAAAATGCTGGGACCTTCGGGAATCGGGTTCCTTTATGCGAAACGCGAACTGCTGGAAGCGATGCCGCCGTTTATGGGCGGTGGAAGCATGATTCGCGACGTTTATCTCGATCGGTTCACACCCGGCGATTTACCGAGCCGCTTCGAAGCGGGAACGCCGCCGATCGTGCCCGCGATCGGCATGACGCCGGCGATCGCCTATTTGGAACGCATCGGCTTCGATCGGATCGCCGCCCACGAACGCCGATTGGTCGTTCAAACGCACGAAATGTTCGAGGCCCTGGGAGGAATTCGAATCCTCGGGCCTTCGCCCGAACACAAAGCCGGCATCGTGAGCTTTCTGGTCGAGGGCGTCCATGCACACGATGTCGCGCAACTGCTGGATCGCCATGGTGTCGCGGTGCGGGCGGGCCATCACTGTGCGCAACCGCTGCACGAGCGTTACGGCGTATCGGCCTCGGCGAGGGCAAGCTTCTATTTCTACAACACGCCGGAAGAGGTGGAGCGACTCGGAGAGGCTATCGAACAGGCACGGGCGGTGTTTCGCCGTCGCAAATCACGCCGCTGAACCACGCGGCCGGGCGAGAGCATAAGCAGCGCTTTATCTGGACGACCGCAATTAAGAAACGATCCGCTCGTTCGGCGGTGAACCGATAGCTCGACGAGTCGAATCGGCGGGCGAAGACGAACTCAGCCGTCGTTGCTGCACCCTTCGGTGCCGCCGGCGACCTTTTGCGACTCTTGCGCTTTGATCGCGTCGTACACCTCGCGGCGGTGGACTTGCACGTCCCGCGGCGCATCGACGCCTAGGCGAACGTTGCCGCCACGGACGGCGACGACGGTCACGACGATGTTGTCGCCGATGACGATCTGCTCGTTCGTCTTCCGGGAAAGAATCAGCATACCTCGACCATCCATTCTCAGAAGGTAGCAAAGGAGTACGCACGCCAAGGGACGTCCTCGAAGCGCCTCAGCTTGGTGCGTACAGGCGCGAAACCGTACTCCTTCCGTGTCACCCTATTATCATTTTACGTAAAACAGATGGACTTGGTAAACCAAAAATCCCGAAAGAGGCCGTTTCGGGCGCAAATCGTCTCTCTTTACGGTGACGCAAACGTATCGTCGGCGCGCAACCCTGCGTCGACCGGGCTCGCTCATCGTCGTTTGGGGGAATGTCTGGCGAAATGATGTAACGTATTGCTATTTCAGGGCTTACGGCTTTGTCTAGCCGGCTTCGGGGACGGCCGGACAATCGACGGATCGGGCGGGGCAGTGCTCGCAGTTGCCGCGCCCCCCTCCTGAGGCGGGTTCTGCAATGTGAAGGCGGCGTACTTCGACCGTCGTTTGCAGGCAAGGCGGCTCAAACGTCACCTTCCGCGAGATCGGTTCGTTTTCGGCGGCTACGATCACGTACCAGTACGCGCCGGCTCGGTCGATGGCCTGCCGATTGAGCCCCTCCATGGTCGCCACCGCCTGTTCGTAATTCAGGGGCTTGTCTTGGATTGCGTTCTGCTCGCGACAAACGCAATTGGGAACGTCGAGTGGCGATTGCGGTTCCCAGCCCGAAGGCCACCAAATGCTGGCGATTTGGTACCGCAGGGGAGTACATACGCGGCCATGGGCGAGTAATTGGCCTTCGCCTTCGGGATCGACGACAATCGCCCAGCTCTTGTTGCCTTCGTCGATTGCGCGGCGGTTGTGCTCGATCGCGGTGTGAAGGACGTCGAAGAATGCTTCGCCTTCGTCGAGTACTTCGCCCGGCGGGCCGGGATGATACGGAACGTCGTCGAACGAATTGGGTTGCCAGCCTTCGGGGCGGTCGATCAGGACGGCTTGGTATCGGGCCATCGAGGTATGCCTTCTCGAAAAGGTAGACGCAACGAATCACACAAAGGAAGGGGCTTTGGTTCTAGGAACGGGGACCGGCCGCCGAGAAGGACGACACCGGTAAGGACCGGTGGCTCGCCGTTTTCCCCGATCGCTTGTCATCGTACCAGACGACGACGATTCGGGCAATTTTCGCCCCGGCCGACGAAGGCTAACCGCGTGGTCGATCTTCGGCCGGTTCTCGTCTGCCTTGCCAAACGACGCCCGGATGATCCGCAAAATCGGTATCTTGCAACTCGCAGTCCAAGAACGTGCACGGGCCGCCGTTGTAGGCGATCTCTTGCATCTCTTGGACATAGGCTTCGGCTTCTTCGGGATGGCGAGCCAACACGCCCCAGTACGTAATGTACGCGTTCCAGTCTTCTTCGTCGGCGAAGCGTTCCGGGAATGTTTTCCAGTTTTCCCCGAGTTCCTGGTGTACCGTGCATACGTAATAGTTCAGGTTGGGTTGCGAAGCCCGTTGCATGCGAGAGGGTTCGAACAGCTCGGGATCCGACAGGTTCGCCGCGATCAAACGGCGGAAGATCATCTTTTCGGTTTCGGAATCGTCCAGCTTTGCGGCGATCTTGCGCAGGCATTCGAGACAGTCTCGCACACCCGCCCGGGTCAATCGCTCGACGGTGTACAAGGGAATGTGCAAGACTCGCCGTGCCGATTCGCCGAATTCGCGTTTGGAATCGTACGATTTTAGCCACGCTTCGACTGTCGTGTACGCGAATTCGCCGACGTCTTCTTTCTTCAGCTCGGCGAACACTTTGGCGGCTTTTTCGGGTTGATCGACGGCCAAAAGAGACCGGACGTAAGAATACCGTTGCCACGGATCATCGCCGCCGAGGTCGAAGTAAAACTTCAGGTACGTGACGGCTTCGGTATAACGATCCATCGAGTATGCCAGGTACGCGGCCAGGTCGAACAGTTCCAGTTCGCGGGCGCCGGCACGGATGGTTTCGTCCAACAGAACCAGGGCGTCGCCGCCGCGTTCTTTTTGCATGTAGATGCGGGCGAGGATGAGCGCGGCCGTCACGTTGGTTCGTTCCTCGGCGACCGCCCGCGAAAAACACCATTCGGCATCGTCCAGGGAACCGTTTTCGATGAAGAACAACCCGGCACGCGTGAAATGGCCCGATCCGTGCGGTTGTTTTTCGAGCGATGTGCGGAACCAATCTTCGAGTTGGTCCTTGCCGATGATTGCGTCGGGATCTTCGTCGTTCGCTTCGGCTTGTGATCGCATCAGCGAGCCGATGAAGGCGACCATGTTCAGCAAGGCCGGTGCTTCGGGCCACCGGGTGTGCATTTCTTGGGCGGTTTGCCATGCTTCGGGCAAACGATCGGCGAGTCGCGCGAAGGCGCCCGCGAAGAATAGCGTAACCGCAGCCGAGTTCGGATCGTCGAACGAACGCCAATCGACGGCGAGAACCTCGTCCAACATGTTCGACGCGGTTTTCGCGACCTCTTCAAGCGATTGGCCGTGCAAGCTGCGGTACACGCGATCGAACTCGTCGCATTGCGGATACCAGCCGGGTGCTTTTTCGTTCGCCTCGTCGGTGGTCGTTGCAGCGGGTTCGTCGGGAGCTTCCGGTGAAGCGGCAGGCTCGTCGACCGCCGGCGAGGGAACGGCCGTCGCGTTTGCGTAGGGGCCTTCATCGGCAGGTTCGAGTAGCCCGACCGGCGTCGGCGGCACTCGTCCATCCAGGAGTCGGCGAATACGGTCGATGTACAGGTAGCTCCTCGCCGGAGAAGCCAGGGCGTACACCTCATCGGCGATTCGTTGGGCTGCTTCCCGGTCGCCTTGGGCCATGTACACGTTGGCCAATCGCACCAGAAGTTCGCATCGCTCGCCGTGAATACGACGCGAGGCAAGCCGATCGGCCCACGATCGGAGAATCTCGGCGGCCTTGTCGAAGTCACCTTCGCAAAACGCCTCGGCCGCGACAGCCTGATCGACCACAAGATTCAAGTAGGGATTTTCGTCGACGGCGGGCAGATCGTCCCAACCGACGTGTCGGTATGCCTCGGGAACGAACTGCCGCACGGGGTCCGGATCGCCGGACATGAGGGCGACCATATCGGTGGCGGCACGCGACGTGATTCGGGCTTCGGTCTTGGCGTAATATGTGTCGACCAAGGCCCACATGTCATGGATCGAGGCGATCGCTTCGCGAAGACGTCCCGCTTCGGTGAGCAAAGTCACGACGTCGCGGGCGCCGACGAATCGACGGTCTCCATTTTGAGTTCCCGGCGGATGCTCGGCCACGCGTCGCGCGTTTTCGATCGCCATGACCAAGTTGCCGCCTTCGCGGTACACCGCCACGGCGTATTCGCGAAAGCAACTGATGCAGTCGGTCTTGCCCGTGCGGTGGCACACTCGAAACCCCTCTTCGACGATATCTTGCAATTCGGGTGAATTGTATCCGCTGACCGCTGCCACGTGCTTGGCCAGGTTGTCATACGAACAGGCCGTCATCCATTGGACGGTGTAGGCGTACTCGTCTTCGGAGAGCTGCGGATCGAATTGATAGGCTTCTTCTTTCGATTCGAGGTAGCCGATGTTCTCGACGGCCGCTTGTCGTCCCGGATCGGGTTCGTACAACGCTTGCGCCGCGTTCATCACGTAGAAGTTGGCCGTTAGGTATGGGATCAGAGCTCGCTCCGAGCGCGCCAGCGATTTCAATTCTTCCGCGGTCGTGAACGCTGCACGCATGCGACCGGCCAGATAATTGTGAGATACGCGTTCCGTGTACACGTCGAATTGCGATTCGTCCATCCGTTTTGTCCCTCGATGGTTTGGGCGTGGCCGGCGATTCGACGTAGAGAAAACGATTCGGCGGACACGCGAATCATGACAGCCGCCGCACGATCGGCACGTCCATTATGCGAGAGGTGACGGCCACGGCAAGCAACGAGACCCACTTGTTTCGCACTTCCGCTCTTATTGGGGGGATTCGCCGTCGAAGTCGGAGCCTTCTGCGTGAGCGTCGTGGCGACGCCCTTGCAGGGCTTCGGCGATCCACGATAAATCGTCTTGCATGCGATCGTGCGACTCTTGGTCGAGCGGAACGCCGGCGGCCGTCAACGAGTGGTAGACCATCAGGCGGAGCACGGCGGGAAGCGGCATGCCGGGCCGCTGGGCGAGCGCCTTTCGCACGAGCTCGTTCGACCGATTGAGGACGACTTGATGTTTTTGTTGCTCGGCCGGCTTGGCGTCGACATGGCGATCGATCAGCTTTTGGAAGGCGGCGGGAATCTTGCCTTGCGATCGAAGCCGCCGAAACGTCCGTTCGAGTTGTGGTCCGTCGGAAGGAAATACGAACACCGGCGTGCGGGTTCGCCCCTCACCGACAAAGATGAGGGTTTCCTCGGTGCCGAGAAATCGTTGCCAGGCGTCTTCGGCGTTTTCCAGTTCGTGAAGGCCGAGCACCGTTTGGGCGAACGAGGGCGAAGCCGGTGAGGCCGGACGCAGCACGATCGCCGTGTGTTGTGCCGATGCGTCGGCGGCCATTTGCTCCAGCAGCAAGTGTTCGAATGCGCGGACGGCATGCACGCACGGAAACGGCAAAGCCTGAAAGAGGCTGTTCAGCAAGCCTTCCTGCCGTCGGTTCGTGTTGCTCCACACGATGCAGTCGCAGTCGGTCTCGCTCAGCGCGTTGCCGCGGCATCGAGAAACGATCTCGTCGAAGGGAAGGTCGCCTTGTGAAGTCGCAAACAAGTAATTGCGGGTAAGAAGTTCCCGCAGCCGGGGATGGTCCAGTGCGGCTCCGGCAAATGCATAGCGATGCCAATCGATGAGCATTTGCAATTTGTCGCGGTCGCGCCGTTCGAGGTCGAACAACTCGTCCAAGATGGCGTTTTCGAGCACCGATTGCGTTTGCCGCACGTGCACGTTGTAAATCAGGCTTTCGCGGCTGGTCGTCGGTTGGCAGTCGGAAAGCTCGACGATTCCGCGCACGAACACGGCCCATGCCGGGATCAAGCCGTACAGACTCCGCGAGATCACCATGCGGTTGACCGTCACGACGACGCCGGGATCGGATCCGGCGTTCAACGTGCGCTGCGGCGTGATGTACAACGCTCCTTTGATCGTCGTGGGCGAAGTCGTTTGGACGCTGAACACGTGCAACGCGCGTTCGTGGAAGATGTTTTCGAGTTCCAATTCGACGGCTTGTAGATCCGGCGTCGGTTCGAGCCATGCCGCGGCGGCCACGTTCGCCCGCTGCGATCGATCGTCGATGTAAATGGGGATCGGTAAGAAGTCGGCGTAATGCACGATCGCCGTTTCGAGCGATTTTTCGTCGTCGGCGAAGTAGGTGAAATTCGGCTTCAAGTCGATGCGCACGGTCGTGCCCGGTTCGTCTCGCGAGCCGGGACCGATCCGGATTCCCGTTTTCAGATCGGCTTCCCAACGAACCGGGGGAGCGTCTTGTTTGCGGGTATCGACGACGATTCGATCGGCGATCAAGAACGCGCTGAACAAACCGACGCCGAATTGGCCGATCAGTTCGCGTTCGGCCGCTTCGCCTTCGGCGCGTTTGACGGCGCCGGTCGCGCCGGCCCCCAACGTGCCGAGATAACGCCGGGCTTCGTCCAGCGTCAGGCCGATGCCGTCGTCGGAAAACTCGAGACGTTTTTCCTTCGGGTACCGCCGAATGTCGATGCGTCCGTGATAATCGATATCGATTTGCCGCCGACGCATGACCGCGTCGTGGGCGTTTTGAATCAGTTCCCGCACGGCCACTTCGGGCCGCGAGTACAGGGACGTTCCCATCAAGTCGATGATGCCGGCGACGTCGACGTCGAAGGCAAGATGTTGATCAGACATGGCGAGAGTCGGCGTCTTTCCGATAGGTTGCTCGTGAAGAATCGGGTGCGAATCTGACGGCGTAGTCCCCGATTGGGGCCCTCCGGGGTTCCGCCCATGATATCAGGTCGCCCCGGCGAAGCCAGCACAACCCGGCGGTCGCGAGCAGATTCGGGCATCTAGTCGGTGCAATCGATACAAGCGGTCCGCCTGCGGGCTGGGTTGCTGCCTATGCGCCCTGGGTTCTGTATTTTTCCTAAAGCACGCTGTTTGACAACGGTGGTTTTTGACCTAGTGTTCATTACGGAAGCGGGAAGCGAAAGCGACCCGAGTCCGAGGGCGGCCGCGAGGTCGCCCGACCGGCGAGCCGGTTCCGGTCGCGTGACCGGCGGTGAGCCGGGGAAAGGCCTGCCGCCTTTCATCCTCGATAAAGGCAAACCGGTCGTAAGGCCGGGGCGCAAAGCCGAGGGCCGGCCCTTGTGGGACGGTAGCCTGGCTGCCGAAGGGATGGCGTGTCCGGCGTGTGCCGGGCCGAGGCGTTCCGACCACCTGTGTGGCGAACCCTCCCTGAGGACGTTTGGGCGTTTCGACGCCGAGACGAGGATGAGGCACAAGCGTTTCGGGTGTGTCGGGATCTT
This sequence comes from uncultured Planctomycetaceae bacterium, assembly GCA_964454655.1. Classification (GTDB taxonomy): domain Bacteria; phylum Planctomycetota; class Planctomycetia; order Pirellulales; family Thermoguttaceae; genus CAYVVR01. The sequence continues at coordinate 9,636 of CAYVVR010000078.1, forward strand.
ATCGGTACCGCGCAGGCCTGCGGCGTTGCGAGTGATCGGAGCGTCGTCGTACCGAAAAGATCCCCCTTTTCTCGGTTTACCGGAGAACCGCAACTTATCGAGCTCCGGCCCAAAATCCTTGATGGAGGAACCAATGAAGTTGTTCGCTCAGAAAGTTCGTCGTTTCCTCGAATCCGAAGATGGTCCGACCGCCGTTGAATACGCCGTCATGCTGGCGTTGATCGTGGTCGTGTGCCTCACGGCGATTTCCTCGCTCGGTACCGCCGCGAACGCGACCTTCGAAGAGGTCGAATCGTCCATCAGCGGTTCGTGATGACGTGACATCACCCGGCCCGGTCCTTCGACCTTGGGCTGCTTCAAACGATACGCCGGCCCCCTCGAATGCCGACTCCGAGGGGGCTGCTTCATTTTCTTGTTTGTGCGGTTTCGTGTTCAGCCCCCCAACCAATGGCGGGCAACGAAATGCGGTTTCTGCGGGTTTGGTGCCTTGAAAAGGCAGGCCAGTTTTTCTGTATTCGCTCTTTTGCTCATTTTGTGTCTTAGAGTTTTGGTGGAGGGAAGTTCACGCCGTCGGGGCGAGTCTGCCGCAATCGGCCGTTCCCGGCCCGACCGACGAGAAGTAGTCACGTAACTTGCTGATGGAGTTTGCATGATGTTGGACAGCCTTGTAGCGAGCACGAATGCTCACTGGCCGGTATGGGCGGTCTGTTGGTTCGTGACCGTCACGCTCGTTGTGGCCGCGTGGATCGACGGACGACAGTTGAAGGTGCCCAACTGGATTACGTTTCCCTTGATCGTTTCGGGTTGGGTCGCCTCGGGCGTGATGTTCGGTTGGTCCGGTCTGGGGTGGAGCTTGCTCGGCACGGCCGTCGGCCTCGGATTGTTGCTGCCCGCCTATGCCATCGGCGGCATGGGCGCCGGCGACGTCAAGCTGTTGGCCGGCGTCGGGGCCTGGGTGGGCATGACACACACGCTTTGGGCGTTCGCGATCTCGGCGATCGTCGGGGCGGTGTTGGCCGTCATCATGGTGTTGGCCAAGGGTAAGTGGCGGCACCACCAGAACCAGTTTTTCGGCATCTTGATGGAAATCTTCTACATCCGTGATCCCGAGAAGCTGGCCGCGATTGCCGCCGAACGCAAACCGCGAATGATGTTGCTGCCCTACGGCATTCCGATCGCAATTGGCACGATTGCCTATTTTGCCTTCACGGGCATGCTTTTCCCAATTTGACAGAATGAAGCCCATTCAGGGCGTACAAGACAACAA
>CAYVVR010000079.1:0-10839 GCA_964454655.1 uncultured Planctomycetaceae bacterium
TGTTACCGCCCGATTCGATCGTCGAAGTTCCGTTGGCGTCCGGCGTGGCGGGCGAGCACTACGATTTCTGCGAAATTCTTCCCGCTCGGCTTTCCGGCTACGTGTACGAGGATCTGAACATCAACGGTGTGCGCAACCCGGGCGAGGTGGGAATTGCCGGCGTCACGTTGCGCCTGTTGGATGCCGACGGCGTCGATACGGGATTGCAAACGACCACCGACGCGGCCGGATACTTCCTTTTCGAAAATCTGCGACCCGGTGTGTACACGCTTGTCGAGGAACAGCCCGCGGGTTATTTCGACGGAACGGACGAAGCCGGTACGGCCGGAGGCAATGCGATCAATCCGGGGGATCGCATCGAGCACATCGATTTGGCACCGGGCAGCTTCGGCAAGAACTATTTGTTCGGAGAGTACAAACCCGTCTCGCTTTCGGGGCGGGTGTTCGCCGACTACGATGCGAACGGCCGGTTCGACCACAACGATGAGCCGATAGCCGACGTGCGCATTCAGTTGCTCGACGAAGCCGGTACGCCGGTCGCCGAAACGAGGACCGACGCGAATGGAACCTATCGTTTCGAGCAGTTGCAGCCGGGACGATACGGCGTGGTCGAAACCCAGCCGGAAGGCTTCCTCGACGGTGACGACTTCGTCGGCACGGCGGGCGGAATGCTCGACGGAAACGATCGTATCGTCGACGTGAAACTGCCGCCCGGCACGAACGGCGAACACTACGACTTCGCGGAGATTCCCCCGGCGAAAATCTCGGGCTACGTGTATCAGGACGGGCCGGTCATCCGGTACGGTTTCGGTGAGGATCCCCCCGACGTCTTCGCCTTGCGCGACGGGACGTTGACGCAAGACGATACGCCGATTCCCGGGGTGGAAATTCACCTGGGCGACGCCTCGGGATTGCCGGTGCTGGATGAGAACGGCAAGCCGATGGTCACGTGGACCGACGAAAACGGGTACTACGAGTTCAAGGGATTGAAGCCGGGGGTGTACACGATCCTCGAGATGCATCCGGACGGTTTCGTCGACGGTCCCGACACGCCCGGCACGCTCGGCGGTTTGGCCGTCAATCCCGACGAAGACCTGGGCACGCTCGATTTGCAGCAGTTGGCGGTCGATCCGAAGAACGACGCCATTTTGCGGGTGACGGTGACGCCGGGTTCCTCGGGCGAATACTACAATTTTGCCGAGGTCAAACTCGATTCGACGCCGCCGTACATTCCGCCCGAGATTCCGCCGACGCAGCCGATTCCTCGTCCACCCACGATCACCTATCCTACCGAAGCACCGCCGGTGTTGGCGATTTCGCCGGTTGCCGTCGAACCGCTGCGGTTGCCGATCTTGGGGGGAAGTTCGTCGATCGTCGCGTACACCTGGCATTTGAGCGTGATCGACGGGGGTATGCCGCGGCATCCGCAGTCCGGACAAATCGTGCGGGACGTGCGCGGCACGTACTTCCAGCCGGCCACGTGGCAAGGTGTTTCGATGGATCGTGGACGCTGGATCATCGAAGGACGGGGTGAGCAGGAAAACGTGACGTTGGGAACCGAAGGGGCGATTCCGGTCGTCGGCGACTTCAACGGCGACGGCGTGGCCGAGGTCGGCGTCTACCTGGCCGGTTCGTGGTTCCTCGATCTCGACGGTAACGGCGTGTGGGAAGAACACGATTTGTGGGCGAAGCTGGGGAAAGACGGCGACATCCCGGTCGTCGGCGATTGGGACGGCGACGGCAAGACCGATATCGGCGTGTACGGTCGCGCGTGGCCGGGCGATGAACACGCCTTGCGATTCGAGCCGGGCATTCCCGACGTTCAAAACCGGCTGTCCATTCGTCCGAAAAACTTGCCGCCCGTTCCGGAGGAAGCCGCTTCGCGTTTGCGCGTAATGAAGCGTGGAACCGATGCGCACGCCAGGGCGGACGTCGTCGATCACGTCTTCCGCTACGGCCGCGAGAACGATCAGCCGGTGACCGGTGACTGGAACGGCGACGGTATCACCACCATCGGCGTGTTCCGTGACGGCACGTGGTATCTCGACGTCGACGGCGATGGGCGTTGGAGCGAGGCGGACCGCGTCGTTCCGCATTTCGGCGAAGCGGGTGATCGGCCGGTGACCGGCGACTGGAACGGCGACGGCAAGACCGACTTGGGCGTGTACCGCGACGGCACGTTCCTGCTCGACATGAACGCCGACGAGGCGATCGATTCGTTCGATCGCGTGTTCGCCATGGGGACGGCCGACGATCTTCCGTTCGCCGCCGACTTCGACGGCGACGGGATCGACGAGGTCGGGGTGTTCCGTTATCGAATGCCCGGCGACGTGGCCGCGAATGCGCCGCAAGCAGGCGGCATCGGCGGATCATCATCCGACGCGCAACCGCGGACGGCATGGCGCCCCGGTTCGAGCGACGGCCGCGTTTCGACTCCTGTTTCCGCCGGTGACGATATAGTCACCCCGCAGGCGGAATGAGCCGCCGTGCCGATGATCACGGTTTCGGCGGGTGGGGGATCTTGCGCTTGAGGTCGGCGACGATGTCGGCATATTTCGGATCGTCGGCGAGGTTTGTAAACTCGCGAGGGTCGTTCTCGTGGTCGTACAGTTCGACGCCCATGCGACCCTCGTCCCATTCGGTGTAACGCCACCGCGGCGTGCGAATCGAATAGCCGAAGACACGTTCCTTCTTCGACACCGAACGGTAGACTTGCGTCACGGCGAACGGTTTGCCGGCTAAATCCGGATCGTGCAGAATCGGCACCATCGACTTGCCGTCGAGATGCTCGGGCAGGGGAAGGCCGCACAGTTCCGCCAACGTCGGATACAGGTCGATCATTTCGACGATTGCGTAACTGCGCCGACCGGCCGTTTTCATGCCCGGCACCGAGACGATCATCGGGACACGAGTCGATTCTTCGAACAAGCTTTGCTTTTGCCACAGCAAGTGTTCGTTCAGGTGGTAACCGTGGTCGCTGGTCATCGTCACGATCGTGTCGTCGCTCAAGCCCAGGCGTTCGAGTTCGTCCAGCACACGGCCTAATTGGGCGTCCATGAAACTGATCGACGCGAAGTAGGCCTGCATCGCCTGACGCTTGAGGTCTTCGGACATCGTGAGTTGTTCGGGCTTGTCGGGCAAGGCCAACGGCGGGATATCGTCCCGATCGTCGGGCGGGTTGACGGGAAGCGGGACCTTGGCGGGCGGGTATTTGGCGAAATAAGCTTTCGGGGAGACATACGGCGTGTGGGGACGATAGAATCCGACGGCGATGAAGAACCGTTCGTTGCGATGTTTACGCAACAAATCGATGGCCATGTTCGCCCCGATACCGTCGGTTTGTTCTTCGTCGGTGCCGTCGGCCGCGAGCCAACTGAGCGTGGCCCCGAATTTGCCCGGCACCAGGGAGAAGATCTTGTCTTCCTCCAGTCGGTCACGGCCGATCGGGTTGAACACCTCATCCCACGATTGTGGATCGTCTAGGCCGCTGGTTCCGATCTGCTTCGGCACGCCATAGTGAAACAGTTTTCCGACGCGGGCGACGAAGTAGCCGTGATTTCGAAAGTGCTGCGGCAGGGTTACGACGTTCGGCACGTTTTCGCGAAAATGGATCCCGTTCGTATACACGCCGGTATGATCGGGTCGCAACCCGGTTAGGAACGACGCCCGCGACGGGTTGCACAGCGGAAACTGGCAATACGCCCGCTCGAATCGAACGCCCTTGGCGGCAATCCGGTCGATATTGGGCGTCGTTACCATCGGATGGCCGTAGCAACTCAAGTCGGCGTTGAGGTCGTCGGCGATCAAGAAGAGAACGTTGTATCGTTTCGGTGCGTTTTCTTCCGCCCGGCAGACGGCGGAGAATGCCAAAAAGGTGACGACGATCGACAAGATGCCCGAGAGAGCAAACAATCTGCGTGTACACATGGCGTGGGCCTTTCGCATTAGGCAGGCGAAGAACGGACGACGATCGAAACTCTGCCTTCACCCCCGCCGAGGGCATCATGATGATTCGAGTCGGCACACAATGCAAGTAGGGTGCCGCCTTCGAGGGAGCGGCTTGGAAGATGGGCTTGCCGATTTTTCAGCCGGCGCGCACTCGTTCGACCGTGTTGCGAACGAAGGTGGTCAGCGCGTCCATGTTTTCGCCGGATTTCGCCGAGACGGCGAAAAAGGCGGCTTCCGGGGCCAATCGCTTCATGTCGTCGACGACGCGATCGAGTTGGAAATCGGAGAGCGACAGCAGGTCGCACTTGGTCACGACCAATCCGTCGGATCCTTGAAAGATCGCAGGATATTTCACGAGTTTGTCGTCGCCTTCGGCCACGCTCAACACGGCCAGTCGAAAGTGCTCGCCCAGATCAAATCCTGCCGTGCATACCAAGTTGCCGACGTTTTCGATCACTAAGAGGTCGATCGATTCAAGGTCCAGTTCGTCGACGGCCGCGGCGATCATATTGGCGTCGAGGTGGCAGGCACCCTCGGTGTTGATTTGAACGACGGGAACCGAAAGTTTGCTCAATCGCTCGGCATCGACGGCGCCGGCAATGTCGCCTTCGATCACGGCCGGTCGAAGGTCTTGCAACCGGGGAAAGAGGTTTTCCAGTAACGTCGTTTTTCCGCAACCCGGCGAACCGACGAGATTCAACACGACCGTCTTGGCGGCGTTGAATCGCTTTCGGTTTTCTTCGGCCAGCAGGTCGTTTGCCCGCAACAACTTCTTGGCGGCGACGATTTTCATGGTCTTCGACTCTTGTTCGCTGATCAATGGATCGCACCGAACGATTCGTCGTTGGACGGTTCATCGGGCGTATCGAGCTCGATCGAATCGAGCGTCAGGTCGCGTCCGCCCTGAAAACGAATCGAACCGCTGCGGCACGCGGGACATTGCCGGAAGATCTCTTCGGCAACACCGGTGTTGCCGCATGCATCGCATACGTACTCGGCTTCGGGGGTCAGGATGACGAGCTCGGCTCCCTCGACGATCGTTCCCGGCGAAAGGAGCGAGAAGGCGAACTCGATCGCCTCGGGAAAGGCTCCCGACAGCTTCCCTACGCTCAATTGTAACCGAACGACCTTGCCGGAAACCCCCGCCTCGCGGATCTCTTGCTCGACATTTTCGATCAGTGCTTGGACCAGGGCGACTTCGTGCATCGCAACGACGAGGAAACGGGTTCCGAAAAAAGAGCACCGGGAGGGGCATATCCCCGCCCGGCGTCGTCGAAATTCACAGGGAAGATGCCGCGAAAACGGCCTACGAGGCGGCCAATTGCACCCGGGCGCCTTCAAGCCGATGCGCCAACAATTTGGCGATTTCGAGCATCAATTGGTAGCCGACCATCGGATCTTTCACGCACAGCTCGCGCAGTTTTGCGGCATCGATCGCGACGACGTGCGTTTCTTTGGAAGTCGTGCCGATCGCGGTCGTCTTGTACGGCTCGACCAACGCCGACCAACACAGGATGTCGCCGTCGACGAGCGTGTCGACCGTGCGCTTTTCTCCCGAGCCCAGCAGGTACTGGATGTTGACTTCCCCCGAGACGATCACGTTCAGGAAATCGGCCGGATCCCCTTCACTGAAGAGTTGCACACCGGCGGGAAACTTCTTTTCTTCCGCCAGCATGGCGATTTGCTTGAGGCTTTCTTCGCTGATGTTCGTGAAGTAAGGATACCGACGCAACAGTTCCGGAGACACCATGATTTTGCTCCTCCCTCGACATTTGGAAGCGGCTGCGGCGGCACCCCGTGATGTCGCCGGCCGACGTGTTCGTTGTTTCGTGTGTTAGTCCGGCGTGCCTTTGCAGCACGGGGGCGACGCATCGTCTTGCTGCGCCGCGGCCGGTAGTAGGTTCCACCGTTTGAGAATCGCCAGTACGAATTCCACCGCCTGCGGAATAGCCGCCTCGACTGCGGGGGTGCAGCTCTCCCCGAAGGTCAGTATATCGTCGGCCTCGATTCCGACAAGCGAAATGAATTCGTCGGGGGGCAAATGGATGTTGAGCTTGCGCCCCAGTTCCAACGCCGTTGCGAAGGTGACGTCGTGCGAGGAACAGCTTCGCTGCGTGGGGAGTCCGTCGGGCGTTAGTTCGATGATGGTACCGGGCGGATGCCCGAGCTGCATCGCGTCGACGATGACGGCTCGGTCGTAACCCGCCAAATGCTCCATCAATCGAAGGCCGCCCCAGTGGTCTTCGTCGACTTCGATGTGCGGTTGGTCGGCGAGAACGCTGCGCAGGCGATCGACAACTCGAAGGCCTACGCTGTCGTCGGACAAGATGGGGTTGCCCAGTCCCAACACGAGCGTTCGCATTTCGGCGGGGTGTTCGGTAGGCATGGCCGCCTTTTGGTTTTTGGTGAATAGAAAGCAGAAATACCCCGGGCGATTGTCCGAGAAAGTGTCCGTGAAAAAAATTGGGGGCCTTTCGGCCCCCAACGTCCCGATGATGCACCGTCGCTAAACGGCTGAATGATGCATCCTTGGTAGCTTGTTGCGATCACCGGTCGTCGGGGCGTCCGACGATGATCGGGATCGGTCGGTCAGTCGACGTATTGTGTCAGACGTTGAACGAGTTCTCCTTGCGGATTTCGCAGGTTGACTTCCAACGGCATTTGGCCGGGCAGGCTGTGCGTGGCACAACCGAAGCAGGGGTCGTAAGCCCGGAATGCCATCTCGACCTTGTTCAGCAGACCTTCCCGCACCTCGCCCTTGCGGATCAGCTTTTCGGCCGCCCGCTTGACCGACATGCAGATCGGCGCGTTGTTGTTCGTCGTGCCGACGATCAAGTTGGCCTTAGTAACGATACCGCGTTCGTCGGTTGCGTAGTGGTGCGTGAGTGTGCCTCGCGGCGCTTCAACGCAGCCGACACCTTCGGTCGGTGTTTCGGTCGGAAGGACGCGGAAGTCCTTGCCGGTGATGTCGGGATCTTCGGCCAGTTGGACCCAACGCTCGGTTGCGTACAAGAGCTCGATCAAGCGGGCCCAATGGGTGGCCAGCGTATGGTGGACCGGCTTGCCGCCGAGGGTGTCGTAGAACCGTTCGTATTCTTTTTGGGCCAGCGGAGTCGCCATGCCGTCGGCCGCGTTCAGACGCGAAAGCGGCGTCGCTCGGTACACGCCCGATTCGGGACCGTCGACGAATCCTTTCCAGCCGACCTTCTTCAGGTAGGGGAATTTGAGGTACGACCAAGGCTCGACGTGTTCGGCGATGTACTCACGATAGTCGGCCGCATCGTACTTCGCATGTTCGGAACCGTCGGGGCCCACGACGCGAATCTTGCCGTCATAGAAGTTGACGTGATTGTTTTCGTCGACCGTTCCCATGTAGTACGTCTGGTGGACGTAGACGTCGCCGGTAATGAGTTCGACGTAGTCGGTGTTCTTGAGGACGACGTCTTCGAACAACTGAAGCGAGAATTTCGCGAACTCGATCGCTTCTTTACCGGCTTCGAGGATCTCCTTGCGTTGTTCCTCGTTGATGCCGCGACTGACACCGCCGGGCAGGCCCCAGTTGGGGTGCACGCGTCGTCCGCCCATCAACTGGATCAGATGATGGCCGGTGTGACGCATCTTGATGACCTTGCTGCCGATTTCCAGCCCGACCTTGGCGATCACGCCGAGGATGTTCCGTTCGGCCTTGGGGGCTTCCGGGCCGACGACGAAGTCGGGACCGCCCAAGGCGTAGAAGTGCGTCGTGTGGTCGGTTGCATAGAAGATGCTGTAGAACAGCTCGCGCAACTTCTTGGCGGTCGCCGGGGGATCGACGTGGAACACGGCGTCGAGGGCCTTGGTGGCCGCCATGTGATGGGCCTCGGGGCAAACACCGCAAATACGGGCGGTCAGGTTCGGCATCTCCTCGATGGGGCGGCCGACGCAAAACCGCTCAAAGCCGCGCAGCTCCGGGATTTGCAAGTACGCGTTGGCCACGTCGCCCTCGTCGTTGAGGAAGATGTCGATCTTCCCGTGGCCCTCCAATCGCGTGATCGGGTCGATGGAAATGCGTTTCATGGCAATGCCTTCGTTCTTTTCGGGACGTCGTTTGCGATGCCGCGATGCGACGATTTCGCCTTTGTGGGAAAATATGTGATATTCTGTCTGTTAAATTTGGTGCTTTTCGTCGGTCTCGACAACCCCGAACGCGGGGGAATCATCGATTCGGTTCGGGCCGTCGAGCGGCGAAAGGATCACGATTTGCCGTTGACCTTCTTTTTCCGCCGAAGGAGGCTCTTCGGCAGGCTGAAGCGGTAAAACGTTCCGACCGGGTCGGGGATCCCTTCTTCGATGATCTGCTGGATTTCTTCCGGATCGTCGGAGTCGATCACCGAGGCCAACGCCGCCATCAGCCGGGCGCCGTAATCGTGCACGCCTTCGTTTTCGCCGTAGCAACCGATGCACGGCGAGTTGACGGTCGGGCATCGGGCGTTGCAGCCGGCGCGGGTGGCCGGGCCGCAGCAGATCAACCCTTGTTCCAATAGGCACGTTTCTTCGTCGGGGATGACTTCCCAGACGCGTTTGAATTTCTTGATCTTCTTTTCGCTGCGTTTACGAGGGCACTCGTCGCAGACGGTGGTCTTCGGACCGATCACCGAGCCCGCCGGCGGCAGGTTCCCTTCGAGGATCGCCGTCAGGGCGGCCCAGATCTGTTCGGCTTCGGGCGGGCAGCCCGGCAGGTAGTAATCGACGTTGACGACCTGGTCGAGCGTACGAACCGTGTCGTAGAAGACCGGCAAGTACAACGTTCCCTCGGGCATTTCCGTTTTGTGTTGCGGCCGAACCTTGTTCGGGTTGTCGGTCGAGGGAGTTTCGTCGTAGACGGTCGAGAAGATTTCTTCCTTGGTGTTCAGGTTGGCCAGACCGGGGATGCAGCCTTCCGAGGCGCACGACCCGAACGCCACCAGCACTTTCGACTTGCGCCGCAGCAACTGCGCCATGTATTCTTGTTCGCTGGTGCGGATGCTGCCGTTGAAGAGGCACAGGTCGATCTCGCCGTCTTCCATCTTTTCGACGTCGCGGACCTTGCCGTCGGCGGCACACGGCCAAAAGACGATATCGAAGGCCTCGGCGACCTTGAGGATCTTTTCGTCGATCGCCAGAATCGCGATTTCACATCCGCCGCACGAGGCAGCCCAATAGATGGCCAGTTTTCCTTTTTGCGTGGCTTGACTCACGGCTGCACCTCCATCGCCTCTTCGTGCTCTTTGACGATCTCGGCGAGCGCGTGTTCGCGTTCACCGTTTTCCTCCCAGTTGGCCGGCCAGTTGAGCGGTCCGAGTTTTTTCACTTCCTCGACCATCTCTTGGATGGCTTCGGCCAACTGCTGGCCTTCGGCCGCCGATGCCCACACCAGCCGCAGGCGTCCGTCTTCCAGCCCCATTGCCTTGAGGGTGTGTTTGAGCATGTGGAAACGCCGCATGGCCTTGTAGTTTTGCTCGATGTAGTGGCACTCGCCGGGGTGGCAACCGGCGACCATGACGCCGTCGGCGCCCATCGAAAATGCCTTGAGCACGAAGGCCGGATCGACGCGGCCGCTGCACATGACGCGGATAATGCGGACGTTCTCGGGATACTTGATGCGCGAGATGCCCGCCAAGTCGGCCGCTCGGTACGAGCACCAGTTACACAAGAACCCGACGATTTTCGGTTCGAAGTTTTCGTCTGCCATCGTTTTCGGATCCGTCGGTTTGGGGTTGACCTAAACGGGTTGTGGCTTCTTTTGAATCGGGCCGCCGGAGCGGTCCGGCGCTTGTTTTCGAATTCGATCGACGGCGACTGCCGCGTCGCAAATCGACGTTGTGTCGATTCCGTGGTGTGTCATCAAACGTAGGAGGGTTTGCGACGCAGCGGTCACCTGTCGATCACGCTTTGTCCCTCGGCCGTGATTGCGGCCGCCGTCACGTCGTGGCGGGTTCGGCCTCCTTGACGCTACCGCCGTTTGTCGGAGCAGCATCCCACAAGATCCCTTCGATCTCGGAGAAGATCTGCTCGTTGTTGAAGTGTGCACCGGTGATCACGCCCGCAGGGCACGCGGCGACGCATGTGCCGCACCCCTTACACAAGGCGGTAACCACATGGCTGACACCCTTCTCTTCATCGAATTCGATCGCGTTGTACGGGCACAAGGTATTGCAAATCCGGCAACCCGAGCAGTCCTCTTCGCGGATGCTGGCCACGACCGGTTCGATGAGAACCTCGCCCTTGGTAATCATGGCCATCACGCGGGCTGCGGCTGCCGCACCTTGGGCGACCGACGCCGGAATATCCTTCGGTCCCTGGCAGGCTCCGGCGACGAAGATACCGTCGGTCATCGTGGCGACCGGGTCGAGCTTGGGATGACGCTCGGTGTACCAGCCTGCCATGCTGCAGGAAATTCCGAGTTTCAAGCCCAAGTCGCGGGCGTCTGTTTGCGGTTCCAAGGCCCCCATGAGGATGACCATGTCGACCGGAATTCGCCGCTGCTTGCCCAACAAAGTGTCTTCGACCTGGACGATGAGCTTGCCGGCTTCGTCGGGCTTGCGGGCGGCGTCGGTGACTTCCGCCACTTTACCGCGGACGAAGTGCATGCCTTCTTCCAGCAGCCGATGGTAGAACTCCTCGTACCCCTTCTGGTTTGTTCGCATGTCGATGTAGAAGGAGTACACCTCGGCGTTCGTGCGTTCGAGCACCAGGTGGCCGAACTTCAAGGCGGCCATGCAGCAGATGCCGGAGCAGTACTCGTTGTGGTTGACGTCGCGGCTGCCCACGCAATGGATGATGGCCACCGACTTCGGTTCGGTTTTGCCGTCGCGGAGTACGATCTTGCCGTTGGTCGGACCGGCGGCGTTGCACATCCGTTCGAATTCCAAC
>CAYVVR010000080.1:0-10823 GCA_964454655.1 uncultured Planctomycetaceae bacterium
GGTGCGGTGCGATTCGTTCCGCGGGCGGATACGTGCTGGGGCAGGACGAGGCATCCTCCGACGTTTACGGCATGAACAAAGTTGCTTTCGTCGAAGGCCACGTCGATAAGCAATTCGGCCTCTACGACGGCGCGCGAGTGATTACCCACTTCGTGCACACCCGGTGGCTTCCCTCGCTCGCCGCTGCACGCTGACCGGCCGTTTGTGCTTCTGCGGTTGGCTGGGGCCAAGTGCCTTACCGCTTTTCGGCGACGTTCTCGGCGGCCTTCTTGCGGTTCAAATCGGCCATTTGTTTGCGCAGGCTCGGTGAGCAATCCAGAAGCTCGACCACCCGATGCCAGTCGCAATCGGGGCCCAATACATCGAAGATGACTTCGATGTGTTCGCGATCTTCATCCCCTTCAAGTGTCAGCCGGACGTCTTCCCGGTCGATTTCGGTGGGGCAAGGCAACCACATGAGCCGAAACTGTTTCGGACGCGAAAGAATGTACAGCGTCGGATCGTTTCGATATTTCTTGCCGCGAGCCGATCGCGCCGCTTTGTGAATTGCCTTGGAGCGGAACCATTCGCCGAATACCGGCGACGCCGAAAGGGTTGCCGGCTTGCCGCACTTCAGCATGAACCCGATGTAGTCGGAGGCTTCCGCTCGGTGGGCCGAAGCTTCGACGACGAGGCGGTCCAGCAACGTAGGATCGAGCAGCGGCGAGAAGGGCGGGATTCGGACGACCGCACGACACGGAAATTCAGCCGTCGTTTCCGCCCAACAACCTAAAACGTCGTCGGCCGACGTTGCGTATAGCGGAACATCGAGAGGCACGTGACGCTTGATCGTTTCTTTTTGGGACGCATCGCGAGCGAGGACGATAACTCCGTCGAGTTGCTGCGCCTCCGTCGCACGACGAACGACCCATTCGAGAACGGACTTGCCCCCTACCTGTCGCGTGATTCGCGAAAGCTCGGCACTCGACTCGAAACACGCGTCCACGATTCCGAGTGTTTCCAACATGCGGCTACCCTCCGTTGCCTGAAGAAGGCCCATCGCTCCATGCGCTTCTCGAAGGTGCCGAGCACGGTAAGTGCCCTGAATATAACACTTTAGGTCGTCGGTGGTCAAGCAATTCACACCCGCCTCGCCAGTTCGACGTGCGTCGTGGAGTGACTCCCTCGCATGGATCGAGGTCGGTTGACACCGCTTCCGGCTGCGCCACAATACGAAGGACTTCCGGGAGTGGATACACACCCGGGCGACATTTCACCCGATCGAAGAACTCAGCGATCATTGAAGAGGGAGCGAAGACCGATGGAAATGCGGCTGTTGGGCAATACGGGAGTGTATGTCTCGAAATTATGTTTGGGGACGATGACCTTCGGAGACAACCAGTGGGGTGTGGGCAATCTGGGGGAACGCGAAGCGACCGAAATGGTCCATGCCGCGCTCGATGCAGGCATCAATTTCTTTGATACCGCCGACGTGTACGCGTACGGGCAATCCGAAGAATTACTGGGAAAAACCCTGGGGAATCGTCGGAAAGACGTCATCGTGGCGACGAAAGTCCGCATGCGAATGAGCGGCGATCCGAATCATGTCGGGTTGAGTCGGCACCACATCTTGAACTCGGTCGATGCATCGCTGCGGCGGCTCAAGACCGACTACATCGATCTCTACCAGGTACATTTGTGGGACCACCTCACGCCGTTGGAAGAAACCCTGCGAGCGTTGGACGACCTCGTGCGGTGGGGCAAGGTGCGCTACATCGGGGCGTCGAACTATGCCGCTTGGCAAATGATGAAAGCCTTGTGGACCTCCGACAAGCACCATTACGTCGCGTTTCAGTCGTACCAGGGGCTCTACAACCTATTGCATCGCGATGTAGAAACCGAAATCGTTCCCATGTGCGAAGATCGGAACTTGTCGATCCTCGCGTGGAGTCCGCTGGCGGGTGGACTGCTCACCGGCAAGCATCGGCCGGGCCGCGAACCGCCGACCGAATCGCGATTGGCCGGACCGATGGGCGGCTTCTTGCCGGTCGACGAAAAACGGCTGGCAACGATTTTGGCCGCACTTGAAGAGGTGGCCGGACGGCATGGCGTTCCGATGGCTGCGGTGGCACTGGCTTGGTTGTTACGCAAACCTCGCGTGACCTCGGTCATCGTCGGCGCCCGACGTATGGATCAGTTGACGCAAAATCTTGCCGCCGCCGAATTGGAGTTGACCGACGAAGACATGCAGCAGCTCGACGAGGCGAGCTTTCATTGGCTACCCTATCCTCAGTGGATGATCTTGCGGGTAGGAAAGGACCGCTGAGCGGTTCTCGGCCCATTTTGTCCGATAACGAATCACCGATCGGTGCACGCCTTCAGGCATGATGCCGATCGGTGTTTTTTGAATGGGAATACGTCGCCGGCAAACGGAAATCAATCCGCCTCGTGCCGAGTTACAGCGGATTCTCGACGGCGGCCTCGATGTCGGGCTGATATTGGTGCGTATCGAGCGTCGTGATAGCCAGGAATGCAGCCAGAAAGATCAAGCCCGCGACGAACAACACCCCGTTGAACGGATGGTCGTACCGCAGGTGCATAAAGAACAAGGCGACCAAGGCAGCCTTTGCGGTGGCGATTGCCAAGGCAACGATGAGGTTCAATTCCCCCAAGTCGACCCAAGTTGCCGCAAGAGTTAGAAAGGTCAGCACCAGCAGGGCCAAGAAAACGCCGACGAGTACCTTCAGCGGCACGACGTGCCCAATACTCTTGTCGTGATCGTCGTGGGAGTGTGATTGCGTCGTCATCATCGAACTCCGCCGGCGGCAGTCTGCCGTCTTAGTGAATCAGATAAAGTAATGGGAACAGGAAGATCCAAATCAAATCGACCAGGTGCCAGTACAGCCCTACGTAGTCGACCGGCCCGAAGTATTCCGGCCCGAACACCCCTTTCGATGCACGAACAAGCAGCCACGTGATGGCCCCCATGCCCCCCAACACGTGCAGACCGTGCAGACCGGTCATCACGAAATAGATGCTGAAAAAAATGCCGGCGTTTCGGGGGCCTTCGGCATCGCTCATTTCCGGCTCGGTCGCCTCATCGGCGGCGGGAGGTGTGACGTGATCTTCCGCCGTATCGGGGGACGCCTCGTGGCCTTCTCCTGCATGCACCGTGGGGTGATATCGGCTCGCCCAAAGCAAACCGTGCTTCCATTTCTGCTGATATTCGACGTACTTTACGCCTAAAAAAACAAAGGCACAGGCCAACGTGATTGCAAGACACGCAACCAAGGCTTTTTGTTTCCCCAGTTGGGCGTACCGGACGGCCAAGGCCATGGTGAAGCTGCTGAAGATCAAGACGACCGTATTCAGCGCACCGAGGTTCTTGTCGAGAAATTGATGGGCGTAAATGAAGATTTCCGGATGGTTGGATCGGTAGACGGTATACGCGCAGAACAGCCCGCTGAAAAACAGGATCTCGCTGATCAGAAAAATCCACGTTCCGAGCTTGCCCGCTTCGAATTGCTGACGCGGCGTTTCGAAATGATGCGCCAAAAACGCGGGATGTGTCTCGTGATCGGCGGATGCTTCGCGAAGGGAAGTCGATGAACTCTCGGTCATCATGGTTCACTCGGTTCGATTGTGCCGATTGGATCAAATACGTTCGGGGACGAAGAAGGCGTTCGCAATCAACTCGCCTTTGTCACGTAGCCGCCGATTTGGGGATCGTACTCAAGTTTCGAATAATCGTAAGGATCATAATCGTCGGGGAGTTCCGGCGGTTCCGGGAAGTTGTCGTGAGGCGGGGGCGAGGGGCAATGCCATTCCAACGAGTTGCTCCCCCAAGGATTGGCAGGTGCCGGCTTGCCCTTCCACAGGGAGTGTAACAAGTAAAGCAGGACCAGCAGCAAACCGACGGCCGTCAAGTATGCCCCGATCGTCGACATGATGTTGAGCGGTGCATACTCGGGGTGGGTTTTCAGCAATTCGGCGTAATCGTAGTACCGTCTCGGCATGCCCCGCGTACCCAGCAGAAATTGCGGGAAGAACGTCAAATTGATCCCGACGAACACGCACAAGGCGGCGATGCGGCCGGCCGTGTCGTTGAACATCTTGCCGGTCATCTTCGGCCACCAGTAATGCAAGCCGCCCAAGAAAGCGACCAGCGTACCTCCGAACATGACGTAGTGGAAGTGGGCGACGACGAAGTACGTGTCGTGGAGTTGGACGTCGGTGGCCAACGTGCCCAGGAACAAGCCCGTCAAACCGCCGATGCCGAATAGGAAGATGAACATCAACGCGTAGCACATCGGTGTCGCAAGGTGAATCGCCCCTTTGTACATCGTGGCCAACCAATTGAACACCTTGATCGCCGATGGAATCGACACGCTGAAGGTGAGTGCACTGAAAATGATGCTTGCCAACACCGATTGGCCGCTGGTGAACATGTGGTGCCCCCACACGAAGAATCCCAGCAAAGCGATGGCCACACTCGAGTAAGCGATGAACTTGTATCCGAAGATATGCTTACGGCTGAAGGTGGAGACCAACTCGCTGATCACGCCCATGCCGGGCAAGATCATGATGTACACGGCCGGATGGGAGTAGAACCAGAAGAAGTGCTGAAATAGGATCGGGTCGCCGCCGAGTTCCGGATCGAAGATGCCGAGCCCGAGAAGCTTTTCGGCACCGACCAAAAGCAAGGTGATTCCCAGCACCGGCGTGGCCAATACCTGGATGATGGCCGTCGCGTACAGGGCCCACAACGTGAGCGGCATCTTGAACCAGGTCATTCCCTTGGGCCGCAACGTGTGGATCGTGGTGATGAAGTTGATGCCGGTAAAAATCGAGCTGAAGCCCAGAATAAAGGCTCCCAGCGCAGCCGTCAGCACCGCGGAATTGGTCGTGGTGCTGTACGGCGTGTAGAACGTCCAGCCGGTTTCCAGGCCGCCGGTCGCCAACACGACGATGAAGAAGATCAATCCGAACACCCAAAGATGGAAGCTGGCCAGATTCAGCCGCGGAAACGCGACATCCTTCGCGCCCAGCATCAGCGGGATGACGAAGTTGCCTAATGCGGCTGGGATTCCCGGGATAATGAACAAGAAGATCATCACAGCCCCGTGCAGGGTGAACACGTGGTTGTATTGCCGGGCGGTGATGAAGTACTCGTCTTCGTGCGAACGGTCTTGCCCTAGCGTGGCGGCTGCGGGGGCGGTCGTCTCGGCCGATAATTCGCTGCCGGCATCGTCCTCGGTTGCGTCG
Organism: uncultured Planctomycetaceae bacterium; assembly: GCA_964454655.1. GTDB lineage: Bacteria > Planctomycetota > Planctomycetia > Pirellulales > Thermoguttaceae > CAYVVR01. Next base: position 5,245 of record CAYVVR010000080.1, read on the forward strand.
GTTTCTTCCGAAGCCTCGTCCGGGTTCGCGTCGGCCGCATCGCCGGTGCCCTCGGAAGCGATTGCCGCCGCGTCGGAGGCAGCTGCCTGATCGCCGCCGGTAGAAGTCTCATTTTCGCCCACCGTCGGTTCTGTAGTCTCATTGACTGCGGCCTTGGGGGCGAACTTGAGGGCCGGTTCGGCCAAGTGCGTGCGGATGACCAAAGCGAACAACCCGCCGAGAAACAGCGAGGCGAGAATGCCCACCAGGTACATGACCCCGATCCGTTTGTGGTCGAGGGTGAACGCCCAAGACATGAATCCGCGCGTATGCGTCAAATAGTTGTCTTGCGACGATCGAGCTTCGCTATGATCCTGTGCCATGTGTATCTCTTGCTTGAATCGCAAACGTCACGATGGTTGTTGATATCTTCCCGAGCGAGGCGCAAAAGCGGCCGGATGTGTGATCTCGCTTCGCCTCACTCGTGCTTGAGCGATTTGATGTATTCGATGATGACGTAGATCTGGTCTTCGGTGATGATGCCCTTGTAGGCCGACATCTGATCGGGATAACCGGCGACGACCTTCGCCGAAGGATCGAGAATCGACTCGCGAACGTAGTTTTCGTCGACCACGGCCGACGTGCCGTCGGTGAACTGAACCGTTTCTCCCCAGATGCCGAGAAAACTCGGGCCCACCTTGCGGGTGCCGTCGACCGAGTGGCATTGAACACAGCCCATGCGGTTGTAGTAATATTCTCCGGCTTCGACGGGCGACTTGTTTTTGAGCACGTTGGCCGACTCTTCCAGCCACTTTTCGAAATCACCCGGTTTGTGAACGATCACCTTGGCGAGCATGGCCGAATGACCGTCGCCGCAGTATTCGGCGCAAAGCAAGTCGTATTCGGCGGGTTTGACCGATTGAAACCAGGTGCTGGTGTACCGACCCGGTACGGCGTCCATCTTGACGCGGAATGCCGGGATGAACAGGCTGTGGATGACGTCGCGGCTGGTCATGACCAACCGAATGGGACGATCGACCGGCACGTGCAGGTTCTCGTCGACGTATCCGTTGGGGTAGGTGAAAAACCATTTCCACTTTTGGGCGGTGACGCGGATTTCGTAGCAATTCGGCGGCGGTTCTCGCAGTTCCATGTAGCCTCGATACCCGGCCACGAAGATGTAGACGACGATGCACAGCGGGATAACCGACCAAAAGATCTCCAGCGCCGTGCTGTGGCTGGGGGCCTTTTCAGGGGCGTCGCGACCGGGGCGACGCCGATAACGAATGACGAACAGCGTCATCAAGAACACGATCAGCGCGAAAAAGAACGCCGATATCCCCAACAAGAAATTGAAGACGTAATCGACTGCCGGGGCGGTCGTCGAATCAGGAGGCGGAAGCCAAAAAGCACCGCCGGTTTGTGCGATGGGAAAGATCCACATCCTCGCCACCTTCATATCAAGGAAAACGCGGGTGTTCTCGATTGGTTTCGTCGGTCTTTTGCGCCCGTGCCGGTCAGCGGTCGTCGGAAGACGATGCCGTTCCCTCCTCGGATTTTGCGGGAGGGTCGCTCTGCTCAGTTTCGTCCGTGGTGGATGCTTCGGCCCGTGCCGCCTTGCGCCGTTCGCGAAGCCAATAGGTGCCCAAAAAAGCCCCTAAAACGAGTACGGTAAATGCTCCGGCCACCTGCATCAGGCGAAACGCCGCGAGTCCGTACTTTCCGCGGGAAGCATCGTAATGGAAGCAAAACATCAAAATACGGTCGGTGGTCGTTCCGATTTTTCCGTCGCTGGCTTCGAGTAACGCCAATCGCAAATCTTGCGCGGGGTATTCCACTCCGTACAGATACCGCGATACCCGGCCGTCGGGGGTGCACACCATGATGACCGCCGCATGAACGTATTGTTTGCCGACCGGGTCGTACGCATAGCCGAATCCGATCGTATCGGCCAGTTGTCGAATGTTGTCTTCCGAACCGGTCAAGAAGGCCCAACCGTCTTCGGCGTCGGGGCGGTTATAGGTTTCGATATACTTTCGTTTCGTGTCGGCCGCTCGGGTGTACGGTTCTTCGGGATTGATGCTGACGGTCACCATCCGATACCGATCGCCCATCGTCCAACCGAGTTTCTCCAGGCCCTCGAAGAGCCCATTGAGTTGCAGGTGGCAAAGCTTCGGACAATTCGAATAGTTCATCGTTAAGATGACCGGCCGTTCGCCGTCGAAGTAGTCGCCGAGTCGGACGCGTCGGCCTTGCGTGTCGGTGAATTCAAGATCGGCGGGAACGGCGACGTCCAAATGCTCGACGACGGTTACGTCCTTTAGAACGTCCGGTGCCGATTCGGCACGCTGGGCGTTCTCGGCCAAAACCGAGTGACCGGCGAACAGGAACACCAAGCCGCCTGCAAGCCCGGCGACGACACGAAACATCGTGTTGCGGCGAACGGGGGCAGCTCGATTTTGGAAATGTGCCGTTTCGATCATTGCGTCACTCTCCCGATGGATTTTCGATGCCGATTGCCGGGGGGGAAGCCGCGCTGCCGTCGGAGTCATCTGCCGATGGGGCTTCTGCCGAAGGGGGCGGTACGAGCGGAGCCGCGGCATCGTCGGACTCCAACGTCTTTTTCATCGCCTCCTCGATGGAGAGGCGGCCCTCGGGCTGGTCGGGAGCAGGAGGCAGCGCCGTGTTCAAGCGAGTCTCTTGCTCGGCCTTCACGGTCGACCATTCCTCAGCCGGAGCCGCCAGCTTGCGCTGATCGTACTTTTGCATGTCGTGATAGTAAAGAACCATCAAGGCGACGATGATCGCGAAGATCAAGATCGCGCCCACGAACCCCAACAAGGCGATCGTCGAGGTGTTGAGGTCGGTCGATGGTTGAACGGTGGTGTGATCGTCGTTCATATCGGATGCGGTCGAGTGGATGTCTTTCTAATTGTATGTGCCGGTCGAATGTTCCTGCATCGCCGTGAATCGCTGCCGCTACATTGCCGGCGTTGCTTGCACAAGATGCAATTGCTTCAAATGTTTTCGAAGGCCAAGGCTTCGTCGGTTCTAGGATCGCCTTGCGGAACCGGGGCGACGCCGGATGCGATTCGGACCAAGCCTGCCACGTAAATGGCACCGAGGCCCAAAATCAACAGGACGTCGATAATCCCGAAAGGCAACGAAGGATATTCCAGGCTGGGCATCACGAGGTAGTACACGTCCAACCAATGGAACACCAAAAGCCACGCTGCCCAGGCCGCCAGTACGATCGGGATTCGTTTCGGGGCTCGTGCAAGAAGTCCCAAAAACGGCAATATCAAATGCCCGAAAAGCAACGCCAGCGACACGCCCACCCAAGGGCCCGCCTGACGCGGCAAATACCACTGCGTTTCTTCGGGAATGTTGGCATACCAGATCAGCATGTATTGCGAAAAAGCGATGTACCCCCAGAAGATGACGAATCCGAACAGCAATTTACCCAAGTCGTGGTAATGTTCGATCGTAACTTCGTTGCCGATCACGCCGCGCCGCTGCAAAAAGTACAAGATAAGGATTTGCAAGGCGATGCCGCCCACGATGGCGCCCGAAAAGTAGTACAAGCCGAAGATCGTGCTGAACCATTCCGGCGACAGCGACATGAGCCAGTCGATCGCGGCGATCGTCACCGTGACGGCGAACACGAGGATGGCCGGGCCGGCGAAACGTTCCATTTTCGACGTCAAAGCCGAATCGGCCAGCCGATCCTGCTCGATGCTCGTGCGAAAATAGAAGCGGGCCAAGAGCCACCATGCAGCCAGGCAAAGAACCGCCCGCACGGCAAAAAACGGAACGTTCAGATATGGCGCCTTGTGCTCGAGCAAGTGGCTTTCGGCAACTCGTTGGGGATCGGTCCAGGGGAAAAGCGACGTGCTTCCCAGCAAGACGGGGACGATGATCGGCAAGAACAAAATGGCCAAGATCGGCATGTTCGCCGCCGTGATTTCCGCCACCCGTCGGGCGGTCACGCTCCAACCGGCGCGAGACACGTGCTGAATCAACACGAACGCCAATCCCCCCAGCGACAAGCTGAGAAAAAAGGCGAACTGGGTTAGATACGAATGGAAGAAATAGGCGAGGTTGTCACGGTATGTCAAGCCGACGAAGAACGCAACCACGATAGCCGCCAAGCCGCCCAACGCCAAAAGCGGTGCAAAACGACCGTCGGCTTTCGCTGCGTCGGAGACTGTTGCCGTCGAGTTGTTTTGTGTCGATCGCACGTCGTTCATGAGTCGTGTCCCAGGATGCCCGCGAGCCGGGCGTTTACTGCGCGTCGGTTTGCGGTTTCGGATGTACGGTTCGCTGGAGTGCTCGCACGTAGAGCACGATCGCCCATCGATCTTCCGGCGGGATTTGTGCGGCGTATCCCGGCATGGTGTGTTTGCCTTGGCGAATCACTCCGTTGGCGATGGTGTTCACGAGTTTGCCGACCGGTTGCGAGGCGACGGCATTGCCGGTCAAGTTGGCGGGCGGAACCCAAGCCGGTTCGCCGCGTTCTCGGGCGCGACGAGATGTCATCCCGTCGTACGGTGCACCTTCGCCGGTCAGACCATGACAGGTGGCACAGTAGACGTCGTATCGTTCACGCCCTCGCTGCATGAGCCTTTCGTCGACCGAGATCGGAAAGCTGGTGACAAATTCGTTGCCGTGTTTGCCTTCTTCCCAAACCGATCGGGGAACGGCGTTACCGTCTTTGTCTTTGGGCAACGCGTCGAGAGCGCCGAAGGGCAGCGTGCCTTCGACCGGCGGACGCATGGTGCGACCGTCGGCAAACAGCGGATTGGTCGTTTGGGTTTTGAACTTCGGTTGGAAGTCCATGTCTTTGATGATGTGGATGCGCGGCTTGGTCTGCGGTCGGCTGGGCGTGTGTTGCCGCGCCAATGCCACAAGCAACGGCGGAATTAGGGCTAGGCACGCGAGTACCGCAACGGCCCAGTACAAGCCCTTGGGAAATCGCCGGTCGGCCGTCGGTACGCGGCACAATTCGATTTCGACCGCGCCGATCGACCGTAGAAACGATTCGGTGGCTTGTGCGTCGAATTTCGGATCGCTTGCTTCAACCGACACGAAAAATCCGTCATCGGTCGCACGGACGAAGTTCTTGGCGGCAAACACGGGATGAGTGAAGTGCGGCAACATATTCAGCCCGAGCACGCCGAAAAACGACGTCAAGGCCGCGAACAAGACGATCAACTCGAACGTCACGGGAATGTTCGCCGGGAGACTGAAAAACGGCTTTCCGCTGATCAAGTAGGGATAATCGACGGCGTTCGTCCACCATTGCAACAGCAGCGCGACCGCTGCTCCGGTAAACCCGGCAGCGGCTACCAGCCACGGCAAAATGGTACGCGGAACCCCCATCGCCTTTTCTAGGCCGTGGACGGGATACGGACTGTGGCAGTCCCAACGACGGAATCCTTCTTCGCGCATGGCGACGGCGGCCTTTTTCAGTTCTGCCGGCCCGTCGAATCGCGCGACGATTCCGGCAATGACTTCCGTCGCTTCGTGTTCCGACAGTGGTTTGTCGCTCATATCGCTTCGTTGTTTCGACCGTTGAGGTCCGATTTGCGGAAATGGTT
>CAYVVR010000081.1:0-10784 GCA_964454655.1 uncultured Planctomycetaceae bacterium
ACGACCGTGTTGAAACCTCGCCCGTGTTGGCTTAGATTGCACACGCCTTGAATCTCGTCGCACACGCGAACGCAACGTCCGCAAAGAATGCACTTGTTCGGATTGCGGACGACGGCGCACCCGCTGTCGTCGAGAGGAAATTCTTTGCGTTTCCCCTCAAACAGTCGCGTACGAACGCCCAGCGAATAAGCCAAATTCTGCAACTCGCAGTTGCCGTCGCGGTCGCACGTTTGGCAGTCGCGAGGATGGTTGTCGAGCAATAACTCGACCACGTCGCGACGTGCCTCGCGAATTTCCGGCGAGTTCGTCACGACTTCCATGCCGTCCCACACTTGGACACTGCATGAGGCCATGTAGAACCCGGTGTTCTTGACCTCCACCAGGCAAACACGGCACGACCCGGCCAAGCTCAGATCGGGATGATAACACAGCCGCGGAATACGCACGCCGATCTGCTCCGCCGCCTCCATGATCGTCGTTCCCTCGGGCACGGCGACCTGGGTGCCGTCGATCTTGATGTTCACGAGTTTCTTTTTCGATCGAATCATGACGATGGCTTCCGTTGTCGGTCGACAGCTTGTCGAATAATGTTCCCGTCAGGCTACCAAGGCCGAAGCGGCCTTCCCTGTTACAACCGCAGGACGGCGTCGAAACGACACACCTGGTGGCATCGGCCGCACTTGATGCAGGCGTTCTGATCGATGACATGCGGCTCGCGTCGCTTTCCTGAGATACACTCCACCGGACAATTTCTCGCACAAGCCGTGCATCCGATGCATTTTTCCGGATCGATCTCGTAATGGATCAAGGCGACGCATTTCTTGGCCGGGCAACGCTTCTCGACGACGTGCGCCAAGTACTCGTCGCGGAAATGCGTCAGCGTACTCAACACCGGGTTCGGTGCCGCCCGTCCCAATCCGCACAACGAAGCCTTTCGGACGAGTTTTGCCAGTCGCTCGAGTTTGTAGATATCCTCTTCGGTCCCCTTGCCGCTGGTGATGCGTTCGAGGATTTCGAGCATCCGTGTCGTTCCCTCGCGACAAGGCGTGCACTTTCCGCACGACTCGTCCTGGGAAAACGTGGTGAAAAACTTGGCGATATCGACCATGCAGTCGGTTTCGTCGAGGACGATCATCCCCCCCGACCCCATGATCGAACCGGCCTGCTGCAAGTTGTCGAAATCAACCTGCAAGTCGAGCATTTGCGCCGGGATGCAACCGCCGGCGGGCCCTCCGGTCTGAACCGCCTTGATCTTCTTCCCGCCGGGCGGTCCGCCGCCGATCTCTTCGACGATTTCACGAAGCGTAATCCCCATGGGGACTTCGACCAAGCCCGTGTGTCGGACCTTACCGGCGAGTGCAAACACCTTGGTACCGCCGCTCTTTTCGGTACCGATTCGTTTGAACCAGTCGGCACCGTACGCGATGATGACCGGCACATTGGCGAACGTCTCGACGTTGTTGATAACCGTCGGTTTTCCCCACAAGCCGGCCTCGGTCGGGAACGGAGGTCGAATCCGCGGCTGGCCTCGTTCGCCTTCGATCGAGTGAATCAAGGCCGTTTCTTCGCCGCAAACGAAAGCCCCGGCACCGAGTCGTACCTCCAAGTCAAAATCGAATCCCGAGCCAAGAATGTTCTTCCCCAACAGCCCCCATTCGCGACACAGCCGAATCGCGTTCTCGATGCGTTCGATGGCCAACGGATACTCGGCTCGAATGTAGAAGAAGCCTTTCTGAGCCCCGATCGCGAACGCGCCGATGATCATGCCCTCGACGACATTCAACGGATCGGATTCCAACATGCTCCGATCCATGAAGGCCCCGGGGTCGCCCTCATCGGCGTTGCAGATGATGTAACGCGTCTTTTCGGGCGACTTGCGGGCGAACGACCACTTGACGCCCGTGGGAAATCCACCACCCCCGCGTCCTCGCAAGTTCGATTTCGTAATCTCCTCGACCACCCATTCGGGGTCACCCTTCGAAAGCACCTTGGCCAGGGCTTCGAACCCCCGAAAATGGAGATACTCTTCGATGCTCGTCGGATCGAGCACGCCGTTGTGACGCAACGCCACCCGCGTTTGGCGATTGAAGAATGCGACGTCGCCGTATAGCTCGAAAAAGTCGCGGCTGACCGGTTCGTCGCGGACGGCGAGCCGTTGCACGATCTTTCCGCCTTGCAAATGCTCGCGAACGATTTCTTCGAGATCGGCCTCGCTTTCCAGGCGGTAGAGCACGTTCTCGGGTCGGATCAGTACGTGCGTGCACTTTCCTTCCATTTCGGCGCTGCACGCTCCGAAGCAACTCGCAGGCGTAACCCGGCACGTCTGCTCCGACACTCCCAGTTCGCGCAACCGTTCGGCGATCGGCCCGCCGCAAATCTTCTCTCCGTGAAAGCCGCACCGGGCCGAGCCGCAATTGAGCAGCTCATGCCGTGCGAGCTCCTCCACCGGCCCGTCCAAAACGTGCTCGAGCAGAGGCTCACCCTTCATGATGTGGCGGGTGAAAATTTCGTGCACGAGCTTGCGGTCGACGCGCTGGTACTTCACCGGAATTTCACCGGCGCGGAAGATACCGACAATCGGCTCGCGGCTACATCGACCGGTGCAACCGGTTTGCCGCAGAACGATGTCATCACGTCCCGAAGCCGCAATGTGCTTGCGAAATTCGTCGAGGACCTCGAGGGATCCCGCCGCATGTTCGCACGTCGCCGACCCGACCTGGATAAACGTGTATCCGTCCCGAGCTCGGGCCGCATAGGCCTCGTCGGCCTTCTTCCGCAAATCTTGCAGCGCGTCAAGAACTTGCTGATTCACTGCCGTCCCTCGCATTCAAAGCGGAGTGTTCAAAGTTCCTCCCAGATTTCCCGCAAACTCGTCTCGCTTCCGCCCCACCGGTTTGGCAGGGAATATCCGCACGACACGCGAACACGCGCTGTGCCGAATATCGACCGGCCTGCCCTTCACGGCGCACGCCGAGCGCACGACATCGACGCTCCGAAACAGAGCCGTGATTCCGACAAGACGCGATCCTTTGCCTTCCGGAAACTGAGACGGGGATATTCCTTTACACCGATCTAAGCGTGAGAACGCCTGGTTGCTTCACCGAAGGGAAATCGGGATCCACCGATCCCATTCCATCGCGGGGCCACGTTGAATCAACCGAGAGCCGAACCGGGGAGTATAACGCGAATCGTGACCTACCTCTCACAAATGTCTCCAATTCGGCGCTTCCCTGCAAGTCCTCGGCTCTGATTTTTCCGATTCAACGCACAGCGAGATCGCCTATCCTTGCCGAACACACGGGCCTGCTCGGCTGTTGCCGTGCCCGCCGTCTCGCTTCAACGTTCTCACACCCTTTCTTACGCCCGATTTTTCACTTGGTTCACCCGATGGTCGCAAAAGAGCTTGCCGACCACTCCAAACGCGATTCTTACGCGCAAAACTGCCACCTTCGACAAATGAAAAACGGGACCACCGCTCAGGTGATCCCGTTCGTGCTTTTATCATCAAGTGACTTGCGAATGTTTGATCGGAAGAAGGGGCGTTTACGAGCTTGCGCCAAATTCGTCGCGAGGCGAGACATCACCTCGATAATCCGCCTGCATGGCCTCCTCGTCGGGCTCAACCGGCACCCCGTATGCCTCGTCGAGCCACCGCCCCAGGTCGATCCGCTTACAGCGCAGGCTGCAAAACGGCATCGCCTTCGGATCCGAGTCTGGAAGAAATTCGCAACCGCAAATCGGGCAAATCATCGGCTTCATGCTCATCCCTGCGTTCTTCGAAGCTCAGTCTCCCGCGTCGAAGCCGCAAAGTTCAGTCCTTTTTGGAACCGTTCTGGCCGTTGTTGCCGCTATTTCCCTTGTCTTTGGCAGCGCCCTGCTTGTACGAGCTGCTGCGGTAATCCGTCTGATAGAACCCCGACCCCTTGAACAGAATAGCGGCGCCGGGGCCGATCAAACGGCGTAATTTTCGTTTGCCGCATGCGGGGCATTTTTTCAGGGGAGAAGCCGTGATCGACTGAAACTCTTCGAATTCATGATCACAAGCATCGCAATGGTAATCATACGTAGGCATGGCAATCCTCACACAAGTTGGAAGTCGTAACGTTCCCTTGGTTCGAATTCATATGGTTCTCAAACCGCAGATCTTTGCCTTGATCGGGGCAACGCGTCTTACGACTGCGGCTCTGCAACTTCGTCGTCGCCGGTTTCTTCGGCCGCCGACGTTTCGTTCGTCGGTTCCGGCTGGAACGACACGATGACCTGACTCGGTCGCACGACGCGATCGTGCAGGGTGTACCCCTCTTGAGTCACGTACACGACCGTATTCGGCGGATGCTCGTTGCTGGGCTGTCGCGAGATCGCCTCGTGCAGATTCGGATCGAAGGGATTGCCCTCGGCTTCGATGCGCACGCAATGATGCTTGTTGAAGGTGTCTTCGATCTGTTTGAGCACCATCTTCAAGCCCGAAAGCAACGCTTCGATATCGTGGTTTTGCTCGGCCGAATCGACGGCGCGTTTCAAGTTGTCGACGATCGGCAACAAGTCGCGGAACAAGTCCATGCCCGCGTATTTCCGCTCTTCTTGGGTTTGCCGCGCAACGCGCTTGCGGTAGTTTTCCAACTCGGCTTGCCAACGCATGGCACGCTCGTTGGCTTCGGCGAGCTGGGTACGCAGCGTCTCAAGTTCCGACTCGTCGGCCGTTTGCGATGCAGCTTCCGTTTTTTCGCTCACCTCGTTCTCGGCCTCGGTCGTCGAGACCTCGAGTTCCTCCGACTCGGTCGCCGCCGATTCGGCTTGCACCGTCTGTTGTTCCTCGGTTCGTTTATCTTCAGCGGCCTTGGGGGCCTGTTTTTCCGTCGGTTTGTGTTTCTTGCTCATGGCGTTCGTCTCCTCGCGCCGAGTTCCTGTCAATCTTCGCTCGTCGCAATCGGTATACGGTGCAACCGGCGGTTACGCGTCGCCGCGGAACAATTCCCGCACCTTGTCGAAAAAGCCTTTGCGTTGCGGCAACACGTCGCTTTCTTCGATTTCGGCGAGTGTTTCGAGCACCTCGCGGTGACGACGGCTGAGGTGCTTCGGCACTTCGATATACACCTGCACGAGCAAGTCGCCACGGCGAGTCGATCGTGGGGACGGCATGCCGCGCCCCCTTAACGGAAACACGTCGCCGCTTTGCGTGCCCGCCGGGATCTTCAGAGGCTCCGGACCGTCCAAGGTCGGCACTTCAATCGTCGCGCCGAGTGCCGCTTGCGGATAGGTGATCGGAACGCGGCAGATCAAGTGCTGCCCGTCGCGTTGGAACAACGGGTGTTCTTTGACGTGAATGAAGCAGTAACAATCGCCGCGCAATCCGCTGTCCGGATCGATGTCTCCTTCGCCCTGAAGCCGTAGCCGCGTGTTCGTGTCGACACCGGGAGGAATCTTGATTTCGCGGACGACCTCTTCGACTACCAATCGTTCGCCGCGACATTCCCGGCATTTATCTTTGACCAGCTTGCCTCGCCCGCCGCAAGCCGGGCACGTCGATTGGACGGAGAAAAAACCGGCCGATTGAATGACGCGCCCGCGTCCCCCGCAATATTGGCAAACGACAGGCTCGGAGCCGGCTCTCGCTCCCGTCCCGTTGCACACGTCGCAAATGCGATGTCGATGAAACCGAACCGTCTTCGTCGTCCCTTTGGCCGCCTCGGTGAGCTCGAGCGAAACTTCGCATCGAATGTCGGCGCCACGTCGAGCGCGTCGCGTCCGCCCGGTGCCGAAGATATCGCCGAACAGTCCGTCGCCGAAGATGTCGCCGAACGCCTCGAAAATGTCGTTGACGTCGTGAAACCTCGCCCCGCCGCCGGCACCGCCGTTGACGCCCGCGTGCCCGTATCGATCGTAGACGGCACGCTTTTCCGGGTCGCTGAGTACCTCGAAGGCCTCGGCGGCCTCTTTGAATTTTTCGACAGCCTCTTCGTCGCCGGGGTTGCGGTCGGGATGGTATTTCAGCGCCAGCTTTCGATAGGCTTGAGCGATTTCCTTATCGCTTGCGTTCCGATCGACGCCCAAGATTTCGTAGTAATCACGCTTTTCGGCCATCGTCGCCATGGCTTCTTTTCAAGGTGCCGGAATCGTTCGTCGAAACCGTTTCGACGCGACACGCGACAGCCTCGTTTTCGCAGCCGCATCGCCGACGGAAAGAACATTCGTCGATCGAATCGTGAGCGCACGATTGCGGCAGACTGCTTGCGCGCCGAAACATTGATTGTCGCCTCGTCACGGCAACAGGGCCACCCCTCGAGTCGGAGAGGCGGCCCGTCGCCGTTTTTACCACCAAGTACTATCGGGCGAAGATCAGGCCCGTGCTATCAGCGGACCGCGCCTTCGACCACCTGGTCTTCCTCGTCTTCCTTCGGGATGTCGGTGACCAAGGCCTCGGTCGTCAGCATCAGCCCGGCAATGCTGGCGGCGTTCTCCAACGCACACCGGACAACCTTCGCCGGATCGATGACCCCGGCCTTCATCAGGTCGCAATACTCACCGGTAAGCGCGTTGAAGCCGTAGTTGCCGTCCTTTTGCAGGACCTGATCGATGACGACGTCGCCGTCCAAACCGCAGTTCTCTGCGATTTGGGCCAACGGACGACGGATCGCCCGCGTCACGATATCGACACCGATCTTTTCGTCGCCGCGAGCGTTGTTGCGAGCCTTTTCCAAGGCGGGCAAGCAACGCAACAGCGCCGTACCGCCGCCGGGGACGATTCCTTCTTCAGCCGCGGCACGCGTCGCGTGCAAGGCGTCTTCCACGCGGGCTTTCGTTTGCTTCATTTCGGCCTCGGTCGTCCCGCCGACCTCGACGATCGCCACACCACCGCAAATCTTGGCCAGGCGTTCCTGGTATTTTTCGCGATCGTAATCGCTGTCGGTCGTCTCGATCAGCTTGCGGAGCTGATCGGCGCGGGCGGTGATGTCGGCCTTCTTGCCGGCACCCTCGATGATCGTCGTGCTATCCTTGTCGACGGTGATCTTCTTCGCGCGACCGAGATGTTCGAGGCCCACGTTTTCCAGCTTGATGCCGAGGTCTTCGCTGATCACCGTACCGCCGGTGACGATCGCGATATCGCCCAGCATCGCCTTCCGCCGGTCGCCGAAGCCCGGTGCTTTGACGGCGCAAATGTTCAACACGCCACGGAGCTTGTTGACGACCAGCGCGGTAAGGGCTTCGCCCTCGATGTCTTCGGCGATGATGAGCAAGGGCTTACCGGTTTGCGCCGTCTTTTCCAACAGCGGGATCAGGTCGCGTAGATTGGTGATCTTTTTCTCGTGGATGAGGATGTAAGCATCCTCCAGGTAGCAGTCCATCTCGGGCGCCCGGTTGATGAAGTAGGGCGAGAGATATCCCTTGTCGAACTGCATGCCTTCCACGATACGATACGTCGTTTCGGCCGATTTTCCTTCTTCGACGGTGATGACACCGTCTTTGCCGACCTTCTCCATCGCCTCGGCCAACAGGTTCCCGATGGCCTCGTCGTTGTTCGCACTGATCGTGCCCACGTGCGCCAACTGCTTCTGGTTCTCGACGCGTTGGGCCATCTCCATCAAGTGCGAAACGGCGGCATCGACTGCCATATCGATTCCGCGACGAACGGCCGTCGGATTACAACCGGCTGCGACGTTGCGCAAACCTTCCTTGAGGATGGCGTGAGCCAAAACGGTCGCCGTCGTCGTGCCGTCGCCGGCCGTGTCCGAAGTCTTCGACGCGACTTCGTTCACGAGCTTGGCGCCCATGTTCTCGAACTTGTCTTCCAGTTCGACTTCCTTGGCGACGGTGACGCCGTCCTTGGTAACCTGCGGCCCACCGTAGCTCTTGGAAAGGATCACGTTATGGCCGGTCGGTCCCAAGGTGACGGCGACGACCTTGGCCAGTTTTTCAACACCTCGCAACAGGCGGTTGCGAGCGTCGTCCGAATAGAGCAATTGTTTCGCCACGATTGCGGCTCCTTATATTCCCTCACGACAAATCCAGGATCGTTCCGCGGCCGGGAAAACTCGCCCGACCGCCCGCTTCGCCTCACTTGACGACCTTGGCCAAGACTTCGCTTTCCCGCAGAATCTTCAGCTCTTTGCCGTCCACTTCGATATCGCTTCCGGCGTACTTGCCGAAGATCACTTCGTCGCCGACGGCCACCGACATTTCGGCTCGCGAGCCGTCGTCGAGAAGCTTGCCCGGCCCCACCGCCAACACGGTGCCTCGTTGCGGTTTTTCCTTCGCGGTGTCGGGCAACACGATACCGCCAGCAGTCGTCTCTTCCGCAGCCACGGGTTCGACCACGATCCGATCATCGAGAGGACGCAAATTGATCTTGCTCATCGTCTTTTACCCTTTCCGTTTATCTGTATTCTCGACCTTCTTAACGAGAACGGTTTTCGCTCGAAATCCGTATCGTGTCACACCTCAGAAGCCCATACCGCCCATTCCACCCATTCCGTCCATGCCGGGCTGGCCATTGTTATCGGCCGGCTTTTCCTTCTTCGGAATCTCGGTCACCAGGCACGAGGTGGTCAGCAACAGCGAGGCGATGCTGGCGGCATTCTCGATCGCCACCCGGACGACCTTCGCGGGGTCGATGATTCCCTGCTCGAACATGTCGCCGTACGTGTCGGTCAGGGCGTTGTACCCTTCCGTCTTCTTCATCCCCTTAACCCGGTTGACGACGACGGCGCCCGACTGACCCGCGTTTTCGGCAATCGTTCGCAGCGGAATCTCGAGCACATCGGCCACGATCTGCACGCCCAACGCCTCGTCGCCCGACGCTTGGACTTTTGAGACGGCAGCAGCGCTTCGCAGCAGGGCCACACCACCGCCGGGCACGATACCTTCGGCCAAGGCCGCTTGCGTCGCGGCCTTCGCATCGTCGACCAGCGCCTTGCGTTCTTTCATTTCGGTTTCGGTGGCCGCGCCCACGTAGATCTGCGCCACACCGCCGGACAACTTCGCCAGTCGTTCTTGGAGCTTTTCGCGATCGTAATCGCTGGTGGTCGTTTCGAGCTCTTGGCGAATCTGCTCGCAGCGGCCGGCAATCTCTTCTTTCTTTCCACCGCCGCCGACGATCGTCGTGTAGTCCGATCCGACGACGATCTTCTTCGCCGTTCCCAAGTCGCTGAGCTTGATCGACTCGAGTTTAATACCCAGGTCTTTGAAGATCGCCTTGCCGCCGGTCAAGGTAGCGATGTCGCCCAACATGGCCTTCCGGCGTTCACCGTAGGCGGGCGCCTTGACCGCACACACGTTCAGAATGCCGCGGAGTTTGTTGACGACCAGGGTGGCCAACGCCTCGCCCTCGACGTCTTCAGCAACGATCAACAGCGGCTTGTTCGCCTTGCTGACCGCCTCGAGCAGCGGAACCATCGCTCGGGCGTTCGAAATCTTCTCCTCGTGAACCAACACGAGGCAGTTTTCCAGCTCAGCCACTTGCTCGTCGGGGTTGGTCACGAAATGCGGCGAAAGGTAGCCGCGGTCGAACTGCATCCCCTCGACGACGTCCACATAGGTCTCGGCCTGTTTGCCTTCTTCGACGGTAATCGCACCGTCTTTTCCGACCTTGATGAAGGCATCGGCCAACACGGCCCCGATCGACGGGTCGTTATTCCCGGCGATGGTGCCGACTTGGGCGATCTCTTTCTTGTTTTTCGGATCGATCGGCTTCGCCTGCTTGCGGATCGATTCGACGACCGCCTCGACGGCCTTGTGAATACCGCGCGAAAGCGCCATGGGATCAGCGCCGGCGGCGATCATCTTCAAGCCGCGGGTGTAAATCGCCTCGGCCAACACGGTAGCCGTCGTGGTTCCGTCGCCGGCCACGTCATTCGTTTTCGATGCCGCCTCGCGGACAAGCTTCGCCGCGAGATTCTCGTAAGCATCTTGAAGATCGATGTCCTCGGCGACCGTCACGCCGTCTTTGGTGATCTTCGGCGATCCCCAACCTTTGTCAAGGACGACATTCCGACCACGCGGACCGAGCGTCGCTTTCACGGCACGAGCCAACTTGCTCACCCCGCTTGCAAGCGACTGCCTAGCCGCTTCCTCAAATTGCATTTGTTTCGCCACAGTGGGTTCCTCCTTTTCCAACGGTCACGATCGTGGACCGATGCCGAATTCGGCCGTCTTGCGGCCGCGACAGCAGCCGAGTTTCGGCTCGCCACAGCCAAACAGCCACACCACAGAGGTATTTCTGTCTCGCATGTGCCCTTTTCTTCAATTTCGAGCGTCTGCCACGAACCAACACTCGAGTGTAGAGAGGGATCGCCCCGAGCTAGAGCAAGATTCGTGCCGATTGACGACAGAATTCTTAAGACAAGCGATAACAATAGGTTACGTCAATCGAGCGACGAGCCTCTCGGCTCGCGATTGGCAGACTCACGCCATTCGGGATGCCATTTTGGCAGCCTCGGCGATTCGGGGAGCCCAATGTTCCTTCCTCAAAACATGTATGGCCTCCCCCACCGAACCGCTCAGGGAGCCCTCCTCGACTCCCGTAGGTCGCATGCCGGAGCGGGCACACCAAAAGCGGGTTCCAGCAAATGGCATCCGGTTTTTGTAGCTCGCACCGCAGAACATGGACAGCCATCACCTTGTGATCGCCGTCAAAATCTGCCAAATTGGCAGCAAACTGCCGCAAGTTTGTCGATTTGCCGCACTCGACCAACAAAACCAAAGGACCACCAAAAAACACGCCGAACGCCACAAGCTGCTGTAAAAAGATGATTTACGACACTCGCGCGACATCCACCAGAATCACGTCG
>CAYVVR010000082.1:0-10680 GCA_964454655.1 uncultured Planctomycetaceae bacterium
GGCGCAACCCTTCGATGGCCTGCAACTGTAGCCAGGCTTCCGACTCGGCCAGCTTTGCTTCTCGCCAGCGGGCGTCTTGTTCGCTGAACAGCTTCGCGAACTGATCGTATTGGCGCGTCGCCGTCCACAGCGAACGACCATGTTCCCGAAGCTCGTCGATGCTTGGTGAAACGGAGCCTGCCGCGATCCGCGATCGTGTCTCGTTCGTTTGGGCGCCCGGTGCCGGCATCGTGATCCGCGGCTTGTCCTCGGCGGTTTGCCGAAGAATCGCGGCACGTCGGGCTTCGAGCTCAGCAATTTCGCGATCCAATCGAATAACGTCGGGATGCTGTTCAGTGAAGGTCGTCAGTTTGGCCGCTCGTTCCTCACGCAGGGCCATCAGGCGGTTTTCGACGTCGTGAAGCTCGCGTTTGGCGAGGGTATCTTGCGAGGCGATACCGCGGCCGTCTCCACCAGGCAGGGCGCCGCCCCACTTGGCTCCAATCGGCGGCGAGGGCTGTTGCGTCATCAATTCCGAGGGCGTCAACGCAGCAAACCGCTGTCCCGCTTCGCGAGTCGCCTGAAAGAAGCCTTCCAAAAACCGATCGCACAACGCCCGCGTGTGATACAACTGCCGTTCCGCCGCCAAGGCAACCTCGTGCCGCCGTGCATACTCGCGATAATGCGCATGCTGCAATCGAGCGAGTTCCTCACGGACGATCCGTTCCATCGCCTGCGTGCACTCGGGAGACGGCACTTGTTGCGCCCGAACCGTCAGACGCGAGGTATCGGGACCGAGCGAAAGCGCGACCTCGCAGGGCAAGCCTTGTTCCGCAAAGGTCGATTCCAGTTGCAAGGCCAGACGCCGCAGCGCCTCGTGAGCGCGGCTGCGCAACGCTTCGTGAAGTCGTGCGCCGTCCTCGGGGCTCGTGGCGTTCGATTCGGTCGTCTCACCGTCGATCTGCCAATCGATCGTCGCTATCGGCAGGTTTTCCAATCCGTTTTCGTTGTGTTGCGACGTTGCCGCGTTGTTGGCCGTCGGCCGGAGAAGCCACCCACCACAGGCGATCGCAAAGACGACCACGGCGCTTGCCAAAGCACCCGGCCATTGGAGGCGATCAAGATTCCCTCGGATGCGCGACATACTCGTCAATCTCTCACCGGCAGCTCACAGTCCAGCGGCTCGCGCCCCCGCACGTTTGGGGGATCGACGCCCAGTCGGCCAGGAGTACAATAACGTTTTCACGATTTCCTAACCATGACGGGTCGAACAGCATCCGACCGGTCGGGCAGTCCGGGTTGACGAAACTTTGCGGGCCTGCGCCCACCGGAAATCGGTTCATTCGGCACGAAAACCCAATGCGAGGTCGATCTCTGCGACAACACGTGACGTAAAATCAGAGGTAGAATCACAAGCGAGAGCTTTTCCTCCTAAAATTTTGTTGAAGACCACCGCACAACGGCTTCGCTTGCCCCACCCATGGGTGGTCTACGACACCGACGGACGACGCGGCAACACCAACGATCGGCACCTCGGCGCAGGCGCGATCGCCCGGGAGCCAATACTCCGCAACTCGACATCGGCCCGCTCCAATCGAAACCTTTAGAAGGATTGCGCCGGAAAAACGGATTTTGCGGCCGCCGAGTTCGGAACCGCCAAGCAACGCTTTCGCCCGGCATTTTCGCTATGTGAATCACCCTCTGTAGCCGGGGTACTAGGTGCGAAATGAACGATCCGTTCGTAGAACGGACAAGCTTGAGGTATTTAACACAAAGCAGTCAAAACGCGACACATAGACCAAAAGAGCAAGATGTTCCAGATCAAGGTTTGCGGGATTACATCGGTACGGGATGCCGTCAACGCCGTCGAGGCCGGGGTAGATGCGATCGGCCTGAATTTTTACCCGCCCAGCCCACGGAGCGTCTCCGTCGAAACAGCCAAACAAATCGTCGCCGCCGTCCCGCAAGACGTGGTCACCGTCGGCATCTTCGTCAACGAGCAGCCCGCCCGCATTCGCGAAATCGTCGCCGAGGTCGGTCTCGATGCCGTTCAACTGCACGGCGACGAAACGCCGGAAACCATCTCGCTTTTGCCGAGGGTGCCGTACATCAAGGCATTTCGGGTGGACGGACGAGGATTGCTCCCGATCGAAGAACAGCTCGCCAAGCTGCATGAACAAGCCCGGCGTCCCGAGATGGTTTTGTTCGACGCCCGCACCCCGAAAAACTACGGCGGAACGGGACAAACGTTCGATTGGCGGATTGCCGTCGAGTTCACGAAACTGCCCGCCATGCCGCCGTTGATCCTCGCCGGCGGTTTGAGCCCCGACAATGTCGCGAGCGCCATCCGGCTGGTGCATCCGAAGGCGGTCGACGTGGCCAGCGGGGTCGAAGATTCGCCCGGCCGAAAGTCGCGAGAAAAGCTGTTCCGTTTCGTCGAGAACGCCCGCTCGGCCTGGATGGAACCGTAGCCCCGGCGCATCCGCGACTTTTTCGTCGGCCTTCGGCAGACGCAATGCGACACCCCGCGCGAGGATGCCTCGTGCGAACACCGAGGGGTTGCCAAAGGGGGAGCGGTCCCTCTATCATGAGCCGGATACCGGATGACGCGCCTCGCCTGGCCCGGGCGAGGGGCGAGTCGAGGTCGGCCCGAATCGAACATTCGATCCGCAAGATCGCATCACCGCACCCGGCACCCGATCGGGCCGCCGAACAGGGGCCTCTTCATTCGAGTCAAGTAATATCCACCGAGAACCCGCATCTTCCGCCGATCACACAAACACCGTAACCAACCCAGTCGCAAGACAGAGTGTCATTTTTTACTAGGCGAGGTGTAACGCCCATGGCGAACGTCGAAACGAAATTGCCGTACAAGGTGGCCGACATTTCTTTGGCCGAATGGGGCCGCAAGGAAATCGAACTGGCCGAAAAGGAAATGCCGGGGCTGATGGCCCTGCGACGCAAGTACGGCCCGCAAAAACCGCTCAAGGGCGCCCGCATCGCGGGATGTCTGCACATGACGATCCAGACCGCGGTCTTGATCGAGACGCTGACCGAACTGGGCGCCGAGGTTCAGTGGAGTAGTTGCAACAAGTTCTCGACGCAAGATCATGCCGCGGCCGCCATCGCGGCGACGGGTGTTCCCGTCTACGCCTGGAAAGGCGAAACCGACGAAGAATACGACTGGTGCATCGAGCAGACGTTGATTTTCCCCGACGGCCAACCGCTGAACCTGATCGTCGACGACGGCGGCGACTTGACCGCGATGGTGCACAGCGAAAAGTACGCCCACTTGCTGCCGGGTATCCGGGGCTTGTCGGAAGAAACCACCACCGGCGTGCACCGCCTGTACCAAATGCATGCCCGGGGCGAACTCAAGGTCCCCGCGATCAACGTCAACGACTCGGTCACCAAGAGCAAGTTCGACAACCTGTACGGTTGCCGCGAATCGCTCGCCGACGGCATCAAGCGTGCGACCGACATCATGGTGGCCGGCAAGATCGTCGTCGTAGCCGGTTACGGAGACGTCGGCAAAGGCTGCGCTCAGTCGATGCGGTCGTACGGTGCTCGCGTGCTGATCACCGAAATCGACCCGATTTGCGCTCTGCAAGCCGCGATGGAAGGCTATGAAGTCACCACCATGGAAGAGGCCGCACCGATCGGCGACATCTTCGTCACCGCCACCGGTTGCTGCGACGTCATCCGGGGCGAGCACATGCAAAAGATGAAAGACGGCGCCATCGTGTGCAACATCGGTCACTTCGATACCGAGATCGACGTCGCCTGGCTGGAAAACGAATCGGGCGCCGAACGCGTCAACATCAAGCCGTTGGTCGATCGGTACGTTTTCCCCGACGGACACTCGGTGATCCTGTTGGCCGAGGGACGCCTGGTCAACCTCGGCTGCGCGACGGGCCATCCGTCGTTCGTCATGTCGAACTCGTTCACCAACCAGGTGCTCGCGCAGATCGCCCTGTGGACGGAACCGGAAAAGTACCCGGTCGGCGTCCACTGTCTGCCCAAGAAGCTCGACGAAGAGGTCGCCCGCTTGCACCTGGAACAGCTCGGCGTGAAACTCACCAAGCTTACGCCGAAGCAGGCCGAGTACCTGGGCGTGCCGGTCGAAGGTCCGTTCAAACCCGATTTCTACCGGTATTGATACCCGACGATCGACCGAGGCTTCGATCGGTCGTCATGTTCGAGTCAACGAATCCGCCGCCGTGCGGTGCCGAACAACGCCGACACGGCCGGACAGAAACGCCTGTCCGGTCGTGCCGGTTTTTGAATTTCGTCTCGTCTCGTCCATTCGAATCGTACCCGCTTTAGAAAGTCCAGCGACGCTTCCATGCCCGAGATTCAAGCCTTTCGTGGGATTCGTTACAACCTGGGTCAAGTCGGCGCGCTGAGCGACGTCATCGCTCCCCCCTACGACGTGATCGACGAACGTCTTCAAGACGAACTGTACAAGAAGCATCCCTGCAACGTCGTGCGGTTGATTCTCAACCGGCAGGAACCGGCCGACGACGAGGCCGACAACCGCTACACCCGGGCGAAGAAGTTTCTCGACACCTGGTTGAAGCAGGGAGTCTTGGTTCCCGAAGCCGATCCGGCGATTTACGTGTACCACCAAGAATTCGAGGTCGAAGGTCGCCGCTTCGTGCGAAAAGGCTTCATGGCTCGCTCGAAGCTGGAACCGTTCGGGACGGGCACGGTCTTTCCGCATGAAGAAACGCTCGCCGGTCCCAAGATGGACCGCCTGATGCTGATGACCGTCTGCAAGGCGAACCTGAGCCAGATTTTCGGCTTGTACCCCGACCCGCAAACCGAAGTGCAAGCCGAGCTGGATGCCGCCGTCGCCGACAAGACGCCGCTGGTCGCCGTCGACCACTTGGGCGTCGAGCATCGACTTTGGCCGGTGACCGATGTCGACGTGATCGCCAAGGTGAGCGCGGCCATGAGCGGGCGGCCTGTCTTTATCGCCGACGGTCACCATCGCTACGAGACCGCCCTCGAGTACATGCGTCACGTGGCCGAGATGGGCCTATTGCATCCCGAACACCCGGCGCGCTACGTCCTGATGATGTGCGTGGCGATGGAAGACCCCGGCCTGGCCGTCCTCCCGACCCATCGATTGTTCACCGGCGTGCCGGAGCTGGATGCCGCCGAACTGGCAGCCAAACTCGGCGACGCCTTCGAGACCGAATCGGTCGCGCAAGGCCCGCAGGCGGCCCACCAGCTTTGGGAACGCATCGAACGGGAAGGCAACCAAGGCACCCTGGCGCTGTACACGCGGAAAGACGACACCTGGACCCTCGCCCGCCTGAATCCCACCGGACAAGAACGGATGGAACAGGTCGCTACCGATCACACCGAAGCGTGGCGATCGTTGGGCGTCGCCGTCCTGCATCGCTTGGTCGTCGAAACGCTCTTGGGTGTGAGCGATCTTCCCAAGCCGAACTACGTTCACCTGGTGCGCGAGGTCGTCGAAGGTCTCGAAACGGGCGACTACCCGATGGCAGCCCTGGTGCTGCCCGCCTCGGTCGACGACATCCGCAACGTGAGCTTGTCGGGCGAACGCATGCCCGCCAAAAGCACGTACTTCTATCCCAAGCTCGCCTCGGGGCTGGTCATCAATCCGCTTGAATGATCACGAACAGGCATGGGAAAGCAGCTTCGGGACGCCACCCTTGCCGGTTTCCCACGCATACATACGCCGTGCAGAAAGGGCCTCGGTCACACAGCCGGGGCCCTTTTTGGCTCTTGTGAGCTATATCAGCCCCGCCTAGAGAGCTAAGGATTAATCTTCTGCTTTCGCAACGGCGGGCGAGGGTAGCGGCGGCAGGCCGACCGCGGATTCGATCTTCTCACCGATCATCGCCAACCGCGCGTAGCATCGCCACAACACACTTCCCGTTCGGTCCAGCAGCGAGGCTCCGATTTTGTACGCATGGATCAGCGGCTTGTCGTGCAATTCCGGCTCGGGAACGTAAACATATCCCCCGAGGGTCATCCCCGCCTGCGAGTGCTCCAGCGGAAAGGGAATATTGTTCCACGCGGCGAACAACGATTGTGTCAGCGTTGCGATCTCGTTACCGGTTTGGTGCCAAACATCGTCCAGCCGCGCCAGCACGGCTCCTTCCGGCTTGGCCTGTTGCACATAGTCGACGATGAGCTGGAAGCGGTTGCACAGCACCCCCAAATGCTCCAGGGTCGCTACTGCATCACCGATCGCTCGCGTGGCGGGCATCATCTTCTCGACCTGCCGGTAGATCGCTTCTCCGTCGGGAATCCGTTGCATGACCTCCGGGGAGCCCAACAAACGCAATGCATCGAACAGCCGTCGCGCCAACAGATTCTCCCAGCTCGCCAACGACTGACCGATCTGGCCGAGTTCGCCCCGGATCTCCGCCGCGGCTACCGTCGCCTGAGCGGCCGTTCCGACTCGTCGCGGCATCTTCGACGCGTCGACCGGCACGCCGACATCGACCAAAGTGCGCAACATTTCGACGATGCTCAACTCCTCGTGGCGTTCGTCCCATTTTTTGAACAGCGCGTCGGCTACTTCTCGACGCGCTAGAATTTCGCGGCGTCGCTGATCCAATGCTGCAACCAGTTGCGAAACCGTGCATTCTTCTTGCTCCCAAAGGGGATCGAATCGCAACGGTCGGCTCGTCCGTATCGCCCCCTGGAAAAACCGCCGATAGGCCAGCTCGGCCTCGCTTTCTTGTCGTAACGCCTCCGCCAACTCGTGCACGGGCCGAATCAAGTCGGGCCGGAACCGATCCCCCAACACTTTGCGATAGTGATCGAGCGTCGCCTGACGACACACGCCGTCGAAGTCGCGGAACAAGACGCCCGCCGGCAGATCGCAGTGAAACACGCCGGGCGCCTCCAACGACAAGGCATGCCGAATCCGATCGGGGGTCGACGGGTGCGTGTCGCTCCATCCGGTTTCCTGTTTTCCCAAGGTGTGGTACACGATCGACCGCAAGTCCTCCGGCGTCATCTCCCACTCGTTCACCAGGAAGTGCGGAAAACTGTCGGGCAACCGGCCGCTGCGGTAGAACTCTTCCAGGCGATCCGAAATACGCGACTGGGCGAACTCCAACTCCATCACGCGCGTCTGCGTGTGTCCGAACATCCGTGAACCGTTCAACCAGATTTCGAACTGGTCGGCGTCGTATTCTTGCTCCCGCATCATGAAGCCGGCCACCGCAACCGCGGCATGAAAAAGGCACCAAAACACGAATCGCACGCCTCGCATGACCCAACTCGTGATCATGCCGACGAACTCGAAGATCGAGCCTGCTCGGCGGCACCAGCGAACGATTCGGTCGTGCCACTCACTCTCGAAGACGATGTACCCTAGCCACGAAATGATTCGTCCGTTGAGCCGCAGCATGCTCGACGCCCAGCCTTGGGTGAAGTGGCCCAACTCGTGGGCGATGACCCCGGCAAGCTGATCGGCCCGCAAACCGGCGACCAAAGGAAGCCCGATATGCAACTCGAGCCCGCCGAAACCTCGCCGGATGGCCGTGGCGTTGTTCTCTAAGTTCACCCACACCCGCCGAGGCGATGGCGAGCCGACCTCTTCGACGAGCTTGTCGATCAAGGCGAACAACGCCGGTTCCGCTTCGCGGGTAAGTTCGTAGTACCGCGTATCGTCCTTTCGGCGGACGAACAAAGGGACGATCATCGCTGCGAACACCGTGATTCCCGCAATCAGACCGGCGGTGTAGAAAATGAAGCCCCAACCGCCGGTGATGATGACCGTGTTGTTTACCGCGTGCCAATACGTGAAATAGGCCGCTCCGACGATCAGCCCCAGGTAGATCGCCGCCAACACCAGCAACACCAGAGTCGAAATTACAACGCCGAGTTGGTAGCGGAAGGAGATGCCGATCGGGGGCAGGCTTCCCCGGAAACAGCCCAACACGTGCTGCGCGACGGCCTGGAGCTCGGTGTCCGTCTTCGGACCGGTCTGCGATTGGGCGGTGCGAGTCGGCCCCGACGACGCCGACGCCGAGGCGTTACCGGCGGTGAAAGTCGTCTTGCATCGAGCACAGGCCACCCGTTTCCCCTGCATGTGCGGTTGAAGGGCATACCCCTGACCGCATCGAGGGCATTGGATCCGAATCGTCGTCATGTAACCGCCCCGTACGCTCGCGAGGAAACGAAAAAGTAACGGCATCCGGCATCTCGCCGGCCGGGCAATGCGGCCCCGGCGGCCTCGCCCCCGATCTCGAAGTCTTTCGCAGTATAGATATTCACGATGGCGATATCCACAACGCGACGCGACTTTACCGACGGTGCCGCCGAGAAAGCGGGCAGGTCAAAGACGGCAAGGTTTCACGTGAAACACACCTCGGCGATCTACAGAAGCTTCACAAGGTTTACGTTTCACGTGAAACAAGACCGCTCGGCGATCGCGGTTGCGCTGTCGATCAGCCCTCGCGGCTGGAACGTGCACGCCAAACTGGCATTTTTCGCCCCGCGGACGTTTGCTAGAATCGCCGGTGACGTATTCCGCCGAGACGAGCGCGTCTTGCGCGGGCAGCAGGATCCGATCGACATCACGACCGGCACCATCGGGCAAGGAGGCTCCTCGTGCCGAAAGTCATCTGCGTGGCCAATCAGAAAGGCGGCGTGGGCAAGACGACCACCGCCGTGAATTTGGCCGCGTGCTTGGCCAAGGCCTCTTCGCGCGTGTTGCTGATCGATCTCGATCCGCAGTGCAACGCCACCTCGGGATTGGGGGAAACGCCGACCACGGATCATCCGCTGGTCGCCGGCCGACCGCTCAAAGAAGACATCCGACACACGCGGATCGACGGCTTGCACTTGCTGCCCGGCAGCCGCAGCTTTCGCGACGTCGACGCCCTCGCCCGCGACGACGGCACGTATTCCGCCCGCCTACGCCGGCAATTGCTGGCCGGACCGGCCGGGTACGACTATGTACTACTCGATTGTCCGCCGTCGCTGGGAAGCTTGACCCGAACCGCCTTGGCCGGGTCGCAAGAGATTTTGATGCCCATCCAGTGCGAGTACTTCGCCATGGAGGGCCTGGCCCAAATGATCGAGGTCATCCGACACGTGATGACCGAGTATCCGAATCAGCTTCAGTTCGGCGGCATCCTCCTGACGATGTACGATCCCACGTTGGAACTGACGCTGGAAGTAGAAGAAGAGGTCCGCGAATTCTTCGGAGAAATCGTCTTTCACACGGTAATTCCTCGCGACGTGGCCGTCAGCGAGGCACCCAGTCACGGATTGCCCGTCATCGAGTATGCTCCCCGCAGCCGCGGTGCTCGAGCGTACGTCGAATTGTGCATGGAGGTCCTCGAAAGTGAGTAAAGAAAAACGTTTGGGTCGTGGTTTGGAAGCCCTGTTGGGACGTGTACCGGAAGCCCCGGCCGAGTCGCCCGACGGTGTTCCCAAGCCCCATATCCCGGCCGCTCCCGGCACCGAAGCCCCGTACGGCAACTCGGTCGAACAACTCTACGAGATCCCCGATCAGCCCGCGGAAACCAAACCGGTAACGCGAAAACTCCACGGGCCGGTCCATTCGACGGGCATTCCCATCAGCGACTTGCCCAAACCCGGCGACGAACTCGACGTCGACCGTATCGACCCGAACCCGTTCCAACCGCGCGAACAGTTCGACGACGCCGAAATCGCCGCCTTGGCCGACAGTCTCAAGTCGCACGGGCTGCTGCAACCGTTGATCGTCCGCAAGGCGGGCGAACGTTACCAATTGGTGGCCGGCGAACGCCGGCTGCGTGCGGCGAAAGAGGCGGGCTGGAAGCGGGTTCCCGTCCGCATCATCGAAGCCGACGAACGCGAAATGGCCGAGCTGGCCATCGTCGAAAACTTGCAACGAAAAGACCTGAACCCGCTCGAAAAGGCCGCCTCGTTCCGTCGATATCTCCAGGAATACAACGCCACTCAGGACGAGCTGGCCGCCCGGCTGAACATCGACCGCTCGACCGTGGCCAACCTGATTCGCCTGCTCGACCTGCCCGAGCCCTTGCAAGAGGCCCTGCGTCAAAACCGACTGACGCAAGGGCACGCCCGAGCATTGCTGGGACTGCCCACCGCCGAAGAGCAAATCGAAGCGGGCAAGTACGTCGAGCAAGAAGGACTCAGCGTCCGCAAGACGGAGGCGTTGGTTCAAGCATGGCTCCGAGGCGAGCGCCCCGGCACCTCGCCGTCGAATCCTTCACCCAAGAAACCGGCCGCGGTCGCCACCGTCCCGGGCGATCACTTGGCCGCCTTGGAACAAGAGTTCCGCCGGGCGCTCGGCTCGAAGGTCAAATTGGTCCACAACGGCAACGGCCGCGGCAAGATCGTCATTTCGTTCCGGTCGCACGAAGAGTTCGAGCGCCTGCGGGACTACATCTGCGGCCCGCTCGATGAAGAAACGTGAACCGACCGGTCGAAGCGGCGGCCGGCTCCCCCACGCTCGTCCGTGGGCAGCCGAGCAAGACGACCTCCCATTGCCGCCGCGACACGGCCGAGTTACGATGCAAAGACTCAAGCGGAGCTGCCACAAACCACGCAGGCAACATTGCCGACAATATACAATTTGACAATGGGCGAATATCCATCCGCCATGCGAAACGAGACGGGCCGAATCGACGGCCTCGAGTTGCCTCGGCAGCTCGCGTGACACATCACAGCGGGGCGTAGCGCAGCCTGGTT